>PXDM01000430.1 GCA_003565055.1 Paracoccaceae bacterium | reverse complement strand
ATGCGAATAGCGCGCCGTGACCTGCGCATCCATCGGGCCTTGCGCGCCGAAGACATAGGGCCAGAAGCGGGCGAGCTCGGGATCGGTCTCGCCCTTGATGAAGGCCACGGGATCGCTCAGGTCGCGGTAGAGCACATCATGGTGGCGCACCATATCCGCGAGCCCCGGAACGGCGAGAAAGGCCGCGCCGCGCCGCGCGAGCGTGAATGTGTCGCCCTTGCGGCGCAAAAGCTGCATCGCGGCCCCGGCTTGCAGCAGGATCGCCATACGCTCGGGCGGGACATTCAGCCGCGCCGCGAGTGCGGACGCAGTCGTCGGTCCATCGGCGAGATGGTGGAGCACGCGCAATTCGACCAGCGCCATGAGCATCTGGCTCTGCACGAAGCCCTGCATCAGATCAAACAGCGCCGCCCCTTCGCGGCGCAGGATCGCACGCAGCCCCGGCATGCGCGCGCAGAAGCGTTGAAAGCCGGGCGCTGCGACCAGCCGGTTGACCCAGCCCTGCGGCCGGAAGGGCAGATCGGGCGCGGGCAGGTCGGTCATGCGCTCAGACCCGTGCGGGCGCGACCGGGGTCATGCGTTCAGCATAGAGCCGCACGAGCTGCGCAAGCTGGCCCTCGCCGGGGCAGGAGGGAATCGAGGCAATCGCGCCGCTGAGAATGTCCTGCAGATGCTTGATCGCGCCCTGCACGCCGTATTCCTCGACTGCGGAGGGGCGCTGATGCATCGCGTCCTGGCCCGCAGGCTTGCCGAGATCGGCCTCGGAATAGAGCGCGTCGCGCAGGTCATCGGCGACCTGAAACGCCTCGCCGATGCGCGCGCCAAGCTCCTCCCATGGCTCGGGCTCATGGCCCGCTGCCAGCGCGCCCATCTGGGTCGCGGCCACAAAAAGCGCGGCGGTTTTCGAGCGGTGATAAGCCCCGAGATCGACTTTGGCTTCGCTTTCCCAGCCCTGCCCCGCGCAGATGCCATGCGGCATGCCTGTGTGGCGCGCGAGCAGCCGCACGAGGCGCAGGGCGCGCAGCGCGTCTGCGTCATCCGCGCCCGCGAGCGTATCAAAGGCCGCTATGATCAGGCTGTCACCCGTGAGCACCGCGAGCGGTTCGGAAAAGGCCAGATGCACGGTCGGCTTGCCGCGCCGGAAATCCGCGTCGTCAAAGGCAGGCAGGTCGTCATGGACGAGGCTCGCGCAATGGATCAGCTCCAGCGCCGTCGCCGCCCGGTCCGAGAGCGCGGGGCGGTCATCGCCGCAGGCGCGGGCGACCGAGAGGCAGATCGTGGGCCGGATGCGTGCGCCGCCCGGCGTCACGGCGTAATTCAGCGCGGCGGCCAGTCGCCCCGGCGCTGCATCGCCCGCCCCCTGCGCCTGCGTGATCGCGTTGGTCATCGCCCGGTCGATTCGCTTGCTCAGGTCCATTTCAGCCTCGCTTGGTCAAGGGTGTCAGTCCATATGGACATATATGTGTAAATAATACTGGACAGCTTGGGCGAAAGAGTCAAGAATCTCTGACATGAGCGGAGAAAAAGACTCGGTCCTCGTAATCGGTGCGGGCATGGGCGGCTTGGCGGCCAGCATCCGGCTGGCAGCGGCGGGCGTGCCTGTGACGCTGCTGGAGGCGCATGACTGGCCCGGTGGCAAGATGCGCACGACGCCCAGCCCCGCAGGGCCGGTCGATGCAGGCCCGACCGTGCTGACCATGCGCGCTGTCTTCGAGGATCTGTTCGCTGCGGCTGACACCTCGCTTGACGCGCATCTCACGCTGACGCCGCTGCCGGTCATCGCGCGCCATTTCTGGCGCTGCGGGGCGCGGCTCGATCTGGTCCGCGACGGGGCGGCCAATGCCGATGCGATCGGCACGGCCTTCGGGGCCAAGGCCCGCGCCGAGTTTCTGGCCTTCGACCGCGCTACGGCGGCGCTCTATCGCGCCTTCGCGGACCCGATCATGCACGCGCCACGCCCCAACGCGCTGGGATCCGCCCGCGCGGCCCTCTCTGACCCGCGCGTGTTGCCCTGGCTGCGCCCCGGCCTGACGCTGGAGCGCGCACTGGCGCGCAGTTTCACCGACCCGCGCCTGCGCCAGTTGTTCGGGCGCTATGCGACCTATGTGGGCGGCAATCCGCTGCGCGCGCCTGCGATCCTCGCGCTGATCTGGCAGGCGGAAGCGGCGGGCGTCTGGTCGGTCGCAGGCGGCATGGCGCGGCTCGCGCAGGCGCTGGCGGAGGTATTCACAAGCCTCGGCGGGGTGCTGCGGCTGAACGCGCCCGTCACGCGGCTGATCGCCGAGGCCGGACAGATCACAGGCGCGGAACTTGCCGGGGGGGAGCGCATCGCCGCGCGGCAGATCATCTTCAACGGTGATCCGGCGGCCCTGCCGCATCTGATGGCCGCGCCCGCTGTGGCCCGCGCGCAGGTCCAGCCGCGCAGCCTCTCGGCGCATGTCTGGACGCTGGCCGCAGAGGTCGGCGCGCAGGGTCTGGGGCCGGAGGCACTGGCCTATCACACGGTCTTTTTCGCCGATGACGCCGCGCGCGAATTCGGCCCGCTTGCGCGTGGCGAGATCCCGCGCGACCCCACGATCTATGTCTGCGCGCAGGACCGCGCAGGCGGCCTGCCCGACGGGCCGGAGCGGTTCCAGTTCATCCTCAACGCGCCCGCGACCGGCCCCAACCCCGAGGACATCCCATGCGAGACTTATCCCTGCAGGCGGCTGAACGCTTTCGGGCTGCATCTGAGCCCCAAGACCGAGACCTTGACCAGTCCGGCGCGTTTCGCGCAGCTATTCCCGCACAGTCGCGGGGCGCTTTACGGACGCAGCCCGGACAGCACGCTGGCGACCTTCCTGCGGCCCACGGCGCGGACGCGGGTGGCGGGGCTCTATCTGGCGGGGGGCGGGGTGCATCCCGGGGCGGGTGTGCCGATGGCAGCGCTCTCGGGCAAACATGCCGCGGCAGCGGTGCTCAGCGACCGGATTTCCGCACCCATGTCGCGGCGGACGGCTATGCCTGGTGGTATATTGACGGGATCAGCGATGACGGGGGCCGCGCCGTCTCGGTGATCGGGTTTATCGGCTCGGTGTTCTCGCCGTGGTATCGCTGGTCGGGGCGGCAGGATCCGCAAAATCATTGCTGCATCAATGTCGCGACCTATGGCCCGCAAGGGCGGTTCACCATGACCGACCGGGGCCGCCCGGCGCTGCGCCAGTCGCAGGATGTGTTCGAGGTGGGGCCGTCCTCGATCCGCTGGGACGGCGACCGGCTGGTGATTGAGGTCAATGAGATCTCGGCCCCTCCCATCATCAGCCGGGTGCGCGGGACGATCACGCTGCACCCCGAGGCACTGTTCGGCCAGAGCCATGACCTGACCCCGGATGGCCGCCATCGCTGGCAGCCCTTCGCACCGATTGCGCGGATCGAGGTCGATCTCGCGCCGGGGCATAAATGGCAGGGGCATGGCTATTTCGACGCGAATTTCGGCGATGCGGCGCTGGAGGCGGATTTCAACTACTGGACCTGGGGGCGCTACCCGCGTGCAGGCGGGACGACCTGCTTCTATGACGCGACCCTGCGCGACGGGACCGCGCAGGAAACGGCGCTGCATTTTCACCCTGACGGGCGGATGGAAGCGTATGACGCGCCGCCCAAAGCGCGCATGGCGCGCAGCCTCTGGGCGCTCAGGCGCGAGACACGGGCCGATGCGGGCGTGACCCCGCGCCAGCGGCTCGCGATGCTCGACGCGCCCTTCTACACGCGCGCGGCAGTTGAGACGCAGATCGCGGGCGAACGCTGCATCGGCGTGCATGAAGCGCTCGACCTGCGCCGCTTCGCGCAGCCGCTCCTGAAGCCGATGCTGGCTATGCGCGTGCCACGGCGGCGGGGCTGGCGGTTTGTGGATGGCGGAGCGGCGACACCCGGCGCGATGTGACGAATACGGGGACTTGGGAAGCTGCGTCAGATCAGAGCTTTGGGTCTGGCGCATCATCCTTGTCAGGTTCAGCTTCGGGCGCAAGGGCTTGCATTACGCGGGGCGCTGCCGCATAGCGGCTTTGTGAACATGTGAAGGTTTACTGATGCCGCAAAGCGCCGCGCAAGCTGTCCGCACAAGCTGGATCGTGCTGGTTGCGATCAGCCTGTGCCACATGATCAACGACATCATGCAGAGCCTGCTGGCGGCCCTCTACCCGCTGCTGGCGACTGAATTCGATCTGAGCTTCTGGCAGATCGGGATGATGACCTTCGCCTTTCAGGTCACGGCGTCCCTGTTGCAGCCGGTCGTGGGCTTGGTCACGGATCGCAAACCGCTGCCGCAATCGCTGCCTGTGGGCATGGGGGCGACGATCTGCGGGCTGTTGTTGCTCGCCACTGCGTCGGGCTATGCTTGGCTTCTTCTTGGCGCAATGCTGATCGGTATTGGCTCGGCAGTGTTCCATCCCGAATCAAGCCGTGTCGCGCGCCTCGCCTCGGGCGGCAAATTCGGCACGGCGCAATCGCTCTTTCAGGTCGGCGGCAATTTCGGATCTGCACTTGGCCCACTGCTTGCGGCCTTTATCGTGATGCCGCTGGGCCGTCCCAGCGTGGCGCTGTTCGCAGTGCTCGCGCTGCTGGGCGTGGTGATCCTGAACCGTGTGGGGCTGTGGTACGGTGCCCTCGCCCGCGCCAGCGCGTCGAGGCCGCGTGAACGCGCCACCCACGGCTTGCCGCGCAACCGCGTGGTCTGGGCGATTGTCATCCTTGCTGTGCTGACCTTCTCCAAGAACGCCTATACGGCGAGCATCTCGAGCTACTACACCTTCTTCCTGATCGACCGCTTCGATCTCGGCATTGTGCCGGCGCAACAGATGCTGTTCCTGTTTCTCGCCGCGACCGCTGCGGGGGTGATGCTCGGCGGTCTGATCGGCGACCGGTTCGGCCCGCTCGTGGTGATCTGGGCATCGATCCTCGGTGTTCTGCCCTTCACGCTGATGCTGCCGCATCTGGGCCTCGTCGCCACCGGGGTCGTCTCTGTGGCGATCGGGGTGATCATCGCCTCGGCCTTTCCGGCGATCGTGGTCTATGCGCAAATGCTGCTGCCGGGACGCATCGGGCTGGTTGCGGGGATCTTTTTCGGCTTCGCCTTCGGCATGGGCGGCATCGCAGCCGCTGTTCTCGGGGTCATGGCGGATGCGCGCGGGATTGCATGGGTCTATCAGGTCTGCGCCTATTTGCCTGCGCTGGGCTTGCTGACGGTTTTCCTTCCGCGTCGCGCCCTGCTCGCCCCTTGACCAGAGCGCGGGCATAAGTTACCCGGAGATCAGCGCGGGCATGGTGAAATGGTATCACATGAGCCTTCCAAGCTCTTGGTGCGGGTTCGATTCCCGCTGCCCGCTCCAAAACCTTCGGCAAACGCACTGTAATACACGAATATCGGTGGCATCTGGAGGTGCTCTGAAAACCTGCCTTGTGGGCAGGCCCGAAAGCCTGCGCAATCCCACGGTCTGACCCTGCTGGCGCAAGTTCTTCCGGCGCGGGGCCTATTCCAGTGCCCGTCAGAGGCGGGGGGCTGGACAGTTTGCTTTGGGGCACTTTGCTTGAAACACGGACACAGGAGGGCACGATGCGGCCCGGATGACGTCACGGACAGACGCGGATATGTCGTGTCGATTCATGGACCTGCAAGACAGAGGCGCGGCAGGGCGCCTTGCTGATGCGGTCGTCCCGTGCCTAGTTGTGATCTGCCTCCAGAACGCGGGCTAAGTTCATCCGCGCAGACCACCCCCGCGCAAGCGGTGAGAGCCAACCTGTCGAAATCCCTCTGCCCGCTGCACCATCCGCGCGCAGGCAGCGGGTCACGGTGTTTCGGCCAAACATGAGAAAAGCCCCCGCCGAAGATCCGGTCAGGGGGCTCCGTGATTTGTCGCGGCCCGGCGATCAGGCTGCGGGCGCTGCTTTCGACAGTTCACGCTTGATTTTCAGCGCATTGGCCGACAGCTCGTCGTCCTTCGCGCGTGCCAGATAGGCATCGAGCCCGCCGCGGTGATCCACCGACCGCAGGGCTGCGGAAGACACGCGCAGCTTGAAGCTGCGGCCCAGCGCTTCGGACTGGAGCGACACATCCTGCAGGTTCGGCAGGAAACGGCGACGCGATTTGTTGTTCGCGTGGCTTACATTGTTACCCGTCATCGGGCCTTTTCCGGTCAGTTCGCAACGGCGCGACATGGGATCATCCTCGTGCTATCAAGAGCCACAGTCCCGTCACACGAGCGCCTGCGGCAAATATCATCAGACGGCCCTGCAGCGCAGAACCGGGAATACTCGCGCGCTCTTAGGCGCTATCTCTTGTGGCGTCAAGCGATTCCGGGTGGTCCACATCAAGGAATTCCGGCCAGAGTTGCGCGATCAGATCACGCGCGGCGCGGGCCGCTGTGATCTGCCCCTGCGCCACCTGTTCGGCCAGCGCCAGGCGCTGCGCGCGGGCCTCGGGGGCGGCAAGCCGGCCCAGCAGAACATGGCGCAGCTCTTCGTGAAACCAGTGCCGCGCCTGATCCGCGCGCCGGGCCTGCCAGTGACCTTGTGCGCGCCGCCACGCGACCAGAGCGGTGATTTCGGCCCAGACCTGATCGAGCCCCGCCACTTCCAGCGCCGAGACGGTCATCGCTTTCGGGAAGTCCGCCGGATCCTGTGGGCGGCGGCGCAGCAGCCGAAGCGCGCCTGCGTAATCCGCGCAGGTGCGCGTCGCAGTCGCCTTGAGATCGCCATCTGCCTTGTTCACGACAATCAGATCCGCCGCTTCCATGATGCCGCGCTTGACGCCCTGCAACTCATCCCCGCCCGCTGGCGCGAGCAAGAGCAGGAACACATCCGACAATTCTGCCACAACTGTCTCGGACTGGCCCACACCCACAGTTTCGATCAGCACGATGTCGTACCCCGCCCCCTCGCAAAGCGCGACGGCCTCGCGCGTCCGGCGCGCGACACCGCCCAGATGCGACTGACTGGGGCTGGGGCGGATGAAGGCCGCACGATCACGCGACAAGCGCTCCATCCGGGTTTTGTCGCCGAGGATCGAGCCGCCGGTGCGCGCGCTTGACGGGTCCACGGCGAGCACGGCCACGCGCAGCCCCTGCCCCGTCAGCATCAGGCCGAAACTCTCGATAAAGGTGGATTTGCCCACACCCGGCGTGCCCGAAAGACCGATGCGGATGGCTTCGCGCCCGGATCTCGCGACCGCTTCGAGAAGCGCGTCGGCCTGCGCGCGATCCGTGGCCCGCGTGCTTTCGACCTTAGTGATCGCACGCGCGAGCGCGCGGCGGTCGCCCGCGATGACGGCTTCGGCCAGGGTTGCTGTGTCCATGATCGCCCCTTGTCGCTTGCGCCCCATCTTTGGCCCGGCAGGCAAGGGAATGTCCAGCCCGGACATGAAAACGCCCGCCATTGTGGGGCGGGCGATTCGGATGCCGGATTGGCTCAGGCGAAGCTCAGCGACGGATGCCCAGCTTGCTGATGAGGTCGCGGTAGCGTGCCTCGTCCTTGCTGCGCACATAGTCCAGCAGCTTGCGGCGCGTGGCCACCAGTTTCAGAAGCCCACGACGTGAATGGTTGTCTTTCTTGTGGGTCTTGAAATGCTCGGTCAGGTTGGTGATGCGCTTGGTGAGCACAGCGACCTGAACTTCGGGCGATCCGGTATCGCCTTCGGCGCGCGCGAAATCCTTGATGATCTGGGTCTTGTCTTCAACAGTGATCGACATCGGATGTCTCCTGTGACTTGAGTGACGGCGCAGGCCGGGATGTCGTCCAGCATGGCCCTTGAGCACGCCCGTCAGGACGCGTGCGCAGCCGTTAGACCAGAATCACCCGGAAGGAAAGCCTGATCTTCGCGGGCAGGCGCAGCCCATGCCGCACAGGTGCGTGTTAACCATAACTAACAAAACAGGCAGAATGAACCGTGAATCTGCTTAGTTAATGAACCCTTTTCAGGGCAATATGCGTTTGGGGTTTGTGGCTCGGGTCGAGTCGCAGTGAAAGGGTGTTGACGTGATGTGGTTAATTCTGGGGCTGCTTGCAGCGCTGTCAGCGACGGCGTTTATTGACGTTTCGCAAGATCCTGCGCGGGAGGATGACGATACTGACGCGCAGCGAGAGGACAGCGCGACGCCCGAGAGCGAACAGCAAATCTACGGCGATCTTCTGCAGGAACTCTCGGAGGAAGACGACACGCCCCTGATCGCGGCCACCGGGGATAACCCGGATGCGGGTCTCTTCGATGATCTCGGCGAGCGTATTCACAGCAGCGATGCGCTTCGACCCGTCGACGCCGCAGCAGATACGGCCGAAACAGATGATACCGCCGAGGATGACGCGTCGGCCGCGTCGGCCGTCACGCCGCCGCTGAATCCGGATGCCGGGCTCTTTGACGAGTTGGATGAGCGCATCCATAGCAGTGATGCCGATCAGGTCACGGAGGACATCTCCGATGATCCCGAGCCTGACGAGATGCCCGCGCCGCCTGCACCGCTGCCCAGTGACCCGGATGCGGGGCTGTTCGATCATCTCGATGAGCGTATCCACAGCAGCGACGCCTACCCGCCTGCCGAGGCGCCGCAGGGGCGTCTGATTGTCGGGACAGAGGGCGATGACCGGCTTGTCGGGAGCGTCACGAATGACACGCTGGATGGTGGCGCAGGCAATGACACGCTGAGCGGCGCGGGTGGCGACAATCTGTTGAAGGTCGCAAGCGGCGACAACCATCTGATCGGGGGGGAGGGCAATGACACCCTGATCGGAGGCACGGGCAATGACACGCTTGAGGGCGGTTTCGGCGATGATCTTCTCGTCGCGGGTGGCGGTGAGAACCTGCTCATGGGTGGCGCGGGCGATGATACGCTGGTGGGCGTTGTTCTCGACGAGCACGGGGCGGATCAGAGCGGGGCGAGTATCCTCAACGGCGGCGCAGGGGATGATGTGCTGATCGCAGGGCAGGGCGATACGCTGCATGGCGGCGAGGGCGCGGATCAATTCGTGCTCGGCGACT
>PXDM01000457.1 GCA_003565055.1 Paracoccaceae bacterium | reverse complement strand
TCCCAATGATCTGGGTGCCTATCTCGTGGCGCTCACCCATGTCGCGACGCTCTACCAGATCGACCCGCGCGGCCTGCCCTATCAACTCACCCGCGCCGATGGCAGCGCGGCCGATGCGCCCGCGCCAGAGGTCGCGGCACTGATGCAGCAGGTCGTGTGGGATGTGACCCGCAGCCTGCCGCAGACCGGGATCGCGCCATGATCCGCGCTCTGGTTCTCGCCCTGACCCTCGCCCTGCCGCTGGGCGCGCAGGCCGAGCCGCTCGCCTCGCCCCGTGCGGCGGGCACGGAGCCGTGGCTGGGCATGAACATGACCGAATTGCGCGACTACCAGCCCCAGCGCCCCTTCATTGACGTGATGAAAACCGCCCGCGCCTGGACTGGCCATCTGCATGGCCAATGGGGCGGCTGGACCGAGTTGGATCTGATCGCCGCAGGTGCGCTGGACGATCAGGGCTGGCCGCGCTTTGTGCCCGAGGATCTCAGCGGCATCGCCACGCTGATCCTCGTCGATCTGGCCGAGGATACAGGCGGCGTGGCCGGGAATTATCGCCTGACGCATGAGGGACAGGGGCAGCTGGAGATCAGCGGGCGTGTCGGTGGCGTGCGCCGTCGCGGGCTGCGGGAGCTGTGGTTCAGCACCACCCCCGGCCCCGGCGGGGTCGAGATTATCATCCGCGGCACCGACCCCGATGACCCGATCCGCAATATTGAAATCGTGCATCAGGACCATCTGGCCGCCCATGCAGCGGGCGAGATCCTCAACCCCGACTGGCGCGCGCGCATGGATGGCATGGCGCTTCTGCGCTTCATGGGTTGGCAGAACACCAACGCCACCGATCTGCGCCATTGGGACGACCGCCCGCGCCCGGAGGATTACACCTGGACCCCGCGCGGCGTGCCTGTCGAGATTCTGATCCACACGGCCAATGAGATGGGCGCGGATGGCTGGTTCAACATCCCGCATCTGGCCGATGACGCGTTCATCGCGGCCAAGGCGGAGATGATCCGCGACCAGCTCGACCCCGACCTGACTGCGTGGATCGAATTCTCGAACGAGACCTGGAACTGGGGCTTCCCGCAAGCCCTCCATGCCGCCGAACAGGCCGAGGCGCGCTGGGGCAATCGCGATCTCTGGCAGGAATGGAACGCAATGCGCGCCGCCGAAATGGTGCAGATTTTCGACCGGGTGTTCGCGGGGCAGGAACACCGCCTGCGCCGGGTTCTGGCGACGCAGACCGGGTGGCTGGGCCTGGAAGAGCAGTTGGAGGCCCGCCACTGGCAGGCTGAAGACCCCGACAACCCTGCCCCGCCGACGCTGTTTGATGCCTATGCGATCACGGGCTATTTCAGCGGGCTTCTGGGCAGCGAAGAGAAGGCCCCGCAGCTGCGCGACTGGCTCTCTGACGCCCGCGCGGAGGCCCGCCGCGACGCCGAAGCGCCTGGCCTGAGCGGCGACGCACGCGCCCGCGCCATCCGCGAGGGCAGCCACGCACGGCTAGAGCAGAAACTCACGGAAGAGCTTCTCGATGGGCGCCATAGTGGCGATCCGCGCGACACGGTGCGCCATTTTCTGGACGACACCCTGCCCTATCACCGCGACGTGGCCGACCGCTGGGGGCTCGATCTGGTCGCCTATGAGGCTGGCACCCATCTGGTGGGCATCGGCCCGGTGATGGAGGATGCGGAGCTTGCCGATCTCTTCGTGCATATGAACTACTCGGAGGGCATGGGGCGTCTCTATTCTCAACTTCTTGAGGGCTGGTTTTCTGGCGGCGGGGGCAAATTCGTACATTATTCCGACATTCGCCGCGCTGATCGCTGGGGCAGTTTCGGGGTGCTGCGCCATCTCGAAGATGATAACCCGCGCTGGAATGCGCTGGTCGGTTTTGACCCGTCAGAGGTGCGCCCGTGACCCCGGTTCTGTCTGTCCTGATCCCTGCAAGCAATGAGGAACGCTATATCGGCGCCTGCCTGAACGCGCTGCTGGCATCCGACCCGGTGCCGGGCTTCACGGTCGAGGTCATCGTCATCGCCAATGGCTGCCGCGATGCCACCGCCGCTGTCGCGCAGCGCTTCACGGCGATAGCCGAGCCGCGCGGCTGGCAGTTGCAGGTGCTTGATCTGGCGCAGGGCGGCAAGATGGCGGCACTCAATGCAGGCGACGAGACGGCCATCGGGCGCATCCGCGTCTATCTCGATGCTGATGTGACAGTCAGCCCGCGCCTGCTGGCTGATCTGGCGCAGGCGCTCGATGTCGCCCCCGCGCGCTATGCCACGGGCACGCCGGAAATCGCACCTGCCGCGAGCCGCGTGACCCGGCTCTATGCACGGCTCTGGGCGCGCGTGCCCTTCATGCACGAGGGCGCTCCGGGCTTCGGCGTCTATGCCGTGAACGCCGCAGGCCGTGCCCGCTGGGCGGAATTTCCAGACATCATTTCAGACGACACCTTCGTGCGGCTGAATTTTGCGCCGCAGGAGCGTGTGCAGGTGGGTGCGACATATCGCTGGCCGCTGGTCGAGGGATTGAGCGCGCTGATCCGCGTTCGGCGCAGACAGGATCAGGGCGTCGCGGAAATCCGCATGCGCTACCCCGCGCTGATGGACAATGACACCAAAGCCCCTGCCGCGCTCTGGCCGCTCCTGCGCGCTGATCCGCTGGGATTTTGCGTCTACAGCGCAGTCGCAGTGCTGGTGCGCCTCGGGCCTGCGCGCAGCGAGGGCTGGGCCAGAGGGCGCGGATAAGAGCAGCGCAGCCTCTGTGCCGTCGGCCTCTCGCCCCCGCCCGTGTCGGAGTGCTTGGCAAACAGCCCGCGTCACTCCTGCGCGCGCAACACCTGCGCAGGCCGCACCGCAAGCGGGCGCAGCGCAAAGGCGAGCCCTGCCAGAAGCACCGCCACGACCCCGCCGATGATGACGGCAATCGCCGAGACGGGCTCGAAGACATAGCTCGCGTCCATCACGAAGCGCATCACGGCCCAGGAGGCCAGCGCCGCAGCGCCCAGCGCCACAAGCCCTGCTGCCGCGCCCATCAGCATCGCGCGCAAGGCGAAACTTGCGAGGATCGCCCCGCGCGACGCCCCAAGCGTCTTCATCACCGCCGCCTCGAACACCCGCGCGCGCTCGCCCGCTGCCGCTGCGCCGATCAGCACCACGAAGCCCGTCAGCAAGGTCGCAAGCGCCGCGTAGCGCGTTGCGGTTGCCATGGTGGACAGCGCCTCGGTCACGCGCTCGGCAGCTTCGCGCACGCGGATCGCAGTGATATTTGGGAACATGTTGGACAGATCGCGCAGGATCGCGCCCTCGGCGGCTTCCAACGCATAGACGGTCGCAATATGCGTATGCGGGGCCGCGCGGATGGGTTCGGGCGAGAGCACCATCACGAAGCCGATCCCCCCGGCGGAGAAATCCACATCGCGCAGATTGGCGATCTCGGCCGTCATGTCGCGGCCAAGGATGTTCAGCGTCACGCTGTCACCGACGCTCAGCCCCAGATCCGCCGCCTGTTCGGCCCCGAAGCTCACCAGCGGCGGGCCGGAATAATCCTCGGGCCACCAGTTGCCTTCGGTCAGCACTGTGCCTTCGGGCATGGTCGCTGCATAGCTGATCCCGCGATCCCCGCGCAGCACCCAATGATCCGCGCGCGGATGCTCGCGCGCAGGCACCCCGTTCAGCCCGGAGACAATGCCGCGTAGCATGGGTGCCGTGTCGACCCGGTCGACATTCTCATCGGCATCGAGCCGCGCCAGAAACCCCTCAAGCTGCGAATTCTGGATATCGAGGAAGAAATAGCTCGGCGCGCGGTCCGGCAGGTCCAGCGCAATCGCGCGGCGCAGGTTGCTGTCGATCTGGCCGACAGCCGCCAGCACCGTCAGCCCCAGCCCCAGCGACAGGATCACCGCAGTCGCGCCTTCGCGCGGATTGGAGATCGCGCCCATTGCCATGCGCAGCGCCGTGCGCCCGCGCAAGGCCCGCGCCCGCGCCAGTCTGCGCGCAAGCGCGCGCACGCCCAGCGCCGCGACGGCCAGCACCGCCAGCGCGCCCATCACTGCGGCAGCCGTGGCAAAAGCGAGAATCGGGACAGCCGCGAAAGCCGCCGCCGTCAGCACAAGCGCCGCCACGACACCCAGCGTCGCCATGAGATAAGGCCAGCGCGGCCAACCCTTGCCACTCTCGGCCACGCCCCGAAAAATCGCCGCCGCCCGGACATCTTCGGTGCGCGCGAGCGGCCAGAGCGTGAAGATGAGCGCCGTCAGCACACCATAAAGCGCGGCCTCGACCAACGCGCGGGAATGGACACGGATCTCCAGATCGACCGGCAGTTGATCCGCGACCAGCGGGGCCACGGCGAAAGGTGTGACTGCCCCGAGGATCAGCCCCAAAGCCACGCCGATCACCGTCAGCACGCCGATCTGCATCAGATAGACCGCGAAGATCGTGCGCCCTTCCGCCCCCAGCGTCTTGAGCGTCGCAATCACATTGGTCTTGCCGTCGAGATAGGTCCGAACTGCCGCCGAGACACCCACACCACCCACAGCGAGCCCCGCCAGCCCCACGAGCACGAGGAAGGAGGAGACCCTCTCGATCACATTGCGCACTTGTGGCGCGGCGTTGCGGCTGTCGCGCCAGCGCACGCCCGCGCCCTCGAACTGCTGGTTGACCACGCGGCGGGCCTGATCAAGCGTCTGGCCGGGCAGCATCAGGCGGTAATTCACCTCGTAGAGCGTGCCGGGGCCGAGCAATTCGGCCTCGGCCAGTGCATCCGTCCGCACCAATGTGCGCGGCCCAAAGCCGAAATTCGCGCCCAGACCGTCCGGTTCGCGCGTCAGATGCGCGGTCAGTCGGAACTCCTGCACGCCGAGGCGGAAGGTGTCGCCGATTTCCAGCCCCAACCGCTCGGCCAGAATGCGCTCCATCACGCCACCGGGCAGCCCGTCGTGATCGGCCAGCGCCTCTGACAGCGGGATCTCGGGCGCGAGCCCCATACGTCCCACCAGCGGATAGGCGCTGTCCACGCCCTTGACTTGCGTCACTGAGCGCTCGGACGTGTCGCCCTCACCCGCCACGGCCATCGAGCGGAAATCCACGATCTCGGACACCTCCGCCGCGAAACCGTCGATCCAGTCGCGTTCCTCGGCCGTGGCGAAACGGTAGGTCATGCGCAATTCCGCATCGCCCCCCAGAAGCGTCGCGCCCTCACGCGCGAGCCCGTCGTCGATTGCACCGCGCACCGATCCCACAGCCGCAATCGCACCGACGCCCAAGGCGAGGCAGGCCAGAAACACCCAGAAGCCGCGCAGGCCCCCGCGCAATTCACGCCGCGCGATGCGCCAGGCGACGGCGCTCATTCAGCGGCCTCGGCACGCGCGGGGCGATCCTCGCCCGCGATACGCCCGTCTGCGAGCCGGATCACCCGGTCGCAGCGCGCGGCGAGTTCCGGCGCATGCGTCACCAGCACCAGCGTCGCGCCATGTTTGTCGCGCAAACCGAAGAGCATATCCATGATCGCCAGCCCGTTCGGCCCGTCGAGATTACCCGTCGGCTCATCCGCGAGCAGGATGGCGGGGCGCGGAGCCGCCGCCCGCGCAAGCGCCACGCGCTGCTGCTCGCCGCCCGACATCTGCGCCGGGTAATGGTCCATCCGGTGACCCAGACCCACCGCGCGCAGTTCTTCTTCAGCGCGCTCGAACGCATCCGCCCGCCCGGCAAGTTCCAAGGGCGTCGCGACGTTTTCCAGCGCGGTCATCGTCGGAATCAGGTGGAAAGATTGAAACACCACCCCCATATTCTCACGACGAAACCGGGCGAGCGCATCTTCACCAAGCCGGGTCAGATCATGGCCCAGCGCCGTGACCGAGCCTGCCGTCGCGCGTTCCAGCCCGCCCATGAGCATGAGGAGCGAGGATTTGCCCGACCCAGACGGCCCGATCATGCCCACAGTCTCGCCCCGCGTGACATCGAGCGTGATGCCGTGCAATATCTCCACTGGCCCTGCATTGCCCTGCAGGCGCAACCCCACATCCCTGAACGAGAGCACCATGTCCGACATCACCGATACCTTTTCCAAAATCCGTTCCCTTGCATATGGGGCTGCGATGCGCGCAAGCAACCGCTGCGCTGCGGCAATCCTGTCTTTCACGCTCATCGCCACGCCTTCCGTCGCGGAGACGGAGGCGGATGTGCTGCGGCTCGTGGCTTTGGGCGACAGTCTGACGCAGGGCTACGGCCTGCCCACGGATGAGGGTTTCGTGCCGCAGTTGCAGGCATGGCTTGAGGATCAGGGCCTCGCTGTCGAGGTGATCAATGCCGGTGTCTCGGGCGACACAACGGCAGGCGGGCTTGAGCGGATGGACTGGACGCTCGCGGAGCCAGTTGACGCGATGCTGGTCACCTTGGGCGGCAATGACCTGCTGCGCGGCCTCAGCCCGGCAGCGAGCAAGGACAATCTGCGCGGCATCCTGACGCGGCTGGAGCGCGATGGCATCCCCGCGATGCTCGCAGGCATGCCCGCGCCGGGCAATTACGGGCCTGAATTCAAGCTGGCCTTCGAGCGGATGTATATCGACCTCGCAGGCATCTTCGACGTGCCGCTGATCCCCAATTTCATGCAGCCCATGACCGACAAGGCCGATGCGGGCGCGAGCTTCAACGATCTGATGCAGGATGACCATATCCACCCCAATGCCGAAGGCGTGGCGCTGATCGTCGAACATGTCGGCCCGCCGCTGCTGGAATTCCTGCGCGGGCTGGAGGCGCAAGAGTCCTGAAACCATGTGTAACGCGTTGCGGTTGTGACCCGCCACGCTTCTTGCTATGGCACGTGCAAAGTTTGGTGATCTTGCGTCACAGCCCCGGATCACGGGGCGGCACGCATCCTATGGGGCAGACCGTATATGAGCAGGCAAGACTATATTTTCACGTCCGAATCCGTCTCCGAGGGCCATCCCGACAAAGTTTGCGACCGGATCTCCGATGCTGTGCTGGACGCGCTTCTCACTGAGGAAGAAACTGCACGCGTGGCCTGCGAGACCTTCGCCACATCTTCGATGGTGGTGATCGGCGGCGAAATCGGGCTGTCTGACCCGGAGCGGCTGAAGGATTACATGGGCCGCATCCCCCAGATCGCGCGCGACTGCATCCGCGATATCGGTTATGAACAGGACAAGTTCCACTGGAACACCTGCCATGTGCTCAACTTCCTGCATGAGCAATCCGCCCATATCTGGCAGGGCGTGTCGCAAGATGGGGCCGGTGATCAGGGGATCATGTTCGGCTATGCGGTCGATGAGACCCCGGAATTGATGCCCGCGCCGATCCAGTATTCCCACGCGATCCTGCGCCGTCTGGCCGAAGCGCGCAAATCCGGGGCCGAGCCGACCCTGCGCCCGGATGCCAAGACCCAGCTTTCACTGCGCTATGAAGATGGTGTGCCGGTCGAGGTCACGCAGCTTGTGCTCTCCACCCAGCACGCCGATGAAAGCCAGAAATCCGACGATATCCGCGCCATTGTCGAACCCTATATCCGCGAGGTCCTGCCCGCGAGCTGGCTCACCGACAAGACCGAATGGTGGGTCAACCCCACAGGCACTTTCGTCATCGGCGGGCCGGACGGGGATGCGGGGCTCACCGGGCGCAAGATCATCGTCGACACCTATGGCGGCGCAGCCCCGCATGGCGGCGGCGCGTTTTCGGGCAAGGATCCGACCAAGGTTGACCGCTCAGCGGCCTATGCCGCGCGCTATCTCGCCAAGAATATCGTGGCCGCCGGGCTCGCGCGGCGCTGCACGCTGCAGATCTCCTACGCGATCGGGGTCGCCAAACCGCTCTCGATCTATGTCGACACCCACGGCACAGGCGCTGTCGCAGACGCTGCCATCGAACAGGCTGTTGCGCAGGTCATGGACCTCACGCCGCTCGGGATCCGCACGCATCTGGGCCTCAACCGCCCGATCTATGCGCGCACGGCGGCCTATGGCCATTTCGGACGCGCGCCCGAATCCGATGGCGGCTTCTCCTGGGAACGCACCGATCTGGTCGAGGCGCTGAAAAAAGCCCTCTGAGCACGGCTCACCACGCAAAGCGGCGTGCGAGCACTTCCATCACCACCTCGGGCGCGACCAGCGCCCGGTTGACCCCGTCGCTGGCATAGGCCGAGCGCCCCCGCGACGGCCCGCTGACCAGTGGCAGCGCCGCCCAGACCGAAGCGAGGCAATTGCCCAGCCGCACCAGCGGCGTATCAGGGTCGTAAAACCCGCAATCATGCATCAGGAAACGGGCAAGATAGGTCTGAACCTCGCTGTCGAAAATCAGAGTCTCGGCAATGCCCTGCGTCTCAACCAGATCGCGCAGGGTCAGATAGATGAACTGATAGCGCCCCACTGCCGAGGAAACAGTGCCCATCGCGCGGATCTCACGCTGATAGGCCATCACCTCGGCCAGTGTCATTTCGCCAAGCGGGCGGTCGGGCAGAACGGGCGCGAAATCGCTCACAGTGCCAAAGCCGCGCGGCCCTTCGAGAGTCCCCATCAGATTGAGAAACTCCACGTCATTGGCGGCAAAACGGGTCGGCGAATCACTGGCCCGCACAGACCCGACATTCAGATGCAGGGCGCAGATCAGCGTGATCACCATGCGCGTTGCAACCGATGCATGTGCCATTCTCACAGCGCTTTTCGCCCTCTGATAGAAATGCGCACCACCGCGATGCGCAGGCCTTAAGACTATTTCAATATTATTATCATATTCATAACGAGCGAGGTCGCTCTGACCTCGGCATTTGAGTTCTTGTTTTACCCCCCCTGGCACGGCGGGGGTAAGGTCGATGGAGGAGCATGTGAGCTTCTGGACAATCGCACGCCTTTCGGCGCTCCTCGCGGCCCTGAGCTGGGCCAGCGTTACACCTGTTGCAGCCGAGCCCGTGCCGGATGACGACGCCCCGACCACTGTGCAGGTGACCTTCGCGGGCTACACCCTGACCCCAGACCTGACCGAGGCGGGCCACCCCGTCCTCGATGAC
>PXDM01000296.1 GCA_003565055.1 Paracoccaceae bacterium | reverse complement strand
TGGGCGTTCCGGGTCGAGAAGGCCCAACTGGAGCTACCACTCCCCCATGACGTCAACGAGGAAGGCTTCGGCTTCGGCCTCGAATACGTCCTCCTCCAGCGTGCCGCGCTGGGCTGCAAAGTCGACGGCGGCCAGCACAAGATCGGTGGCTATGTCCATGAGGATGCCGAGGTCATTGCCGCCACCGTCGCCGGGATGCCCGACAGTCTGGGTGGCAAGCGCATGGCGATCCGCGTGGCCGAACTGGCCCGCGCCGGCCTAACGCCGGACTGGATGCCGGATGCAGTGCCCCGCTGCGTGCCGGTTGACGTTAAGCGCAACCAGCATGGCGAGCGCGCTACCACCATCGTGATCGGCACCGAGCGCGTCCTCACCCGCGGCAAGTGGCGCAGCGTCGACGTTCTGGCCTGCCCGGTGACCTTTTCCCCGCACCCACACCAGATCGAGGCGGCCCGGCGCGCCTATGATGACTGGTGGCTGGCGCTGAAATGGGTGCTAGACGGGCTGATCGAGGGCGCCATGCTGCGGGAGGTCGAGGTGACTTCGGCGATGCCGAAGAAAAAACCTTGGGAGGACCGCTAAGACTGTCAGCATGGGCTGAAAGGGGTTGAGAGCAGCGTAGCAAGGCACGCGCGGGATACAGCTTCGGCGGACGCTCACCCGAAGTGCAAGTGCCCTCTTGACCATCACATGCACATCGGCTGAAACCCTGCTGACCGATACGTCTCGCGCGGTTCACGACAGCCGCAACTTGCGGTGACACCCCACAACTAGCCTACTGATTCTAAATTTTAATTCACTTGCGTTCCAGCTTTGTTTGATCGCGGGTCCACCAATGTGGAGAGAGCTTCTCCAGAAATTCTGGGGGTAAACGCAAAGGACATGTATCATACTTCACCACAGTGGTGTAGCATGGTGCAAATTGGGATTCGATGACCATGCCGCCAACCGTCAAAAAGAAGATTCCTCCCAAAGCGTCACATCGCCTTTCGGTCAGCTTAACCGAAGCGCAGCACACGGAGCTGACAGAAATAGCAGAGAAGAACAAAGTCTCTGTGGCTTGGGTGGTCCGGGAGGCTATTGAACGCCTGCTTCGCGATGAACAGCCTTTGTTGCGAGTGGGGCATGACCGATGAACGAGCATACGAGCAGCATTGCGGTCGATTCTTTGGCCAAGGAAACGCCCAATCGGACCCATAGTGGGCGCTTTACCAAACTTGACGCCGACAAGCTGCGCGGCGGCTACTATACCTCTGGTGAGTTGGCGCGCTGGCTCTGCGCTTGGGCAATCCGCGATGCAGAAGAAATGGTTCTTGAGCCAAGTTGCGGCGACGGATCCTTCCTTGAGGCGGCGAGTGCGCGCCTGGAAGCGCTCGGCGCAAAAGGCCCTGCGCGCGCGAACCATTTGCGCGGAATCGAAATCATACCGGACGAGGCTGATAAAGCCCGCATGCGTCTCAAGGATGGCTTGGGCATGCGTGCTGATGATGTTGTAGTGAATAGTGATTTCTTTGCGTGGTGGAGCCGCCCGGACCGTCCGGAATTTGATGCGGTGGTTGGCAATCCGCCCTTCATTCGCTATCAGAGCTTTCCGGAGCCCCATCGCAGCCGAGCGATGGACATCATGCATGGGCAAGGGCTCTCGCCAAACCGCCTGACAAATATCTGGGTTCCCTTCGTTGTTGCAGCGGCAGCGGCGCTCAAGGAAGGCGGGCGCATGGCGCTCGTGCTTCCTGCCGAGCTTTTGCAGGTAAGTTACGCGGCGCAATTGCGCTCGTTTTTGACCGACCGGTTTGGTCGCGTCGATCTCATTGCGTGCAACGAGTTGTTCTTTGAGAAGGCTGAGCAGGAAGTGCTGCTCCTGCTCGCTGATGAAGCGCGCCCCGCGCCTTCCACGAGCAATCCGTGCAAGGTCAATCTGACGGAAAGCGACTCGGTCGCCGACATCGTCAAGCACACACCGCGCGAGGTGTTGCGCGGCGCATCCCCCAAAACGGTCTGCCATGACAGCGAGAAATGGCTGAAATATTTCCTGAACGCGGAAGAAATTTCCTTCATGCGCGCGCTACGTGCCGGTGGGAGCACGACTGAGCTCGGCAAATATGCTTCGGTGAATGTCGGGGTTGTGACGGGGAAGAACCAGTTTTTTGTGCTGCGCGAAAGCGAGGTCAAGGAACTTGGCCTGCAAGGCTATACGATGCCGCTGATTGGGCGTTCTGCCCATCTGGAAGGCGCGACAGTCGATGCTGACGGTTGGCGGATGCTCGCCGCTGAGGATCAAAGGGTGCATCTTTTGCATCTCGCACCGATCAACGGCACGAAACCCAAAGGCGCGCTTGCGAGCTATATCCGGCTCGGCGAAAGCCGAGATGTGCACAAGGGTTACAAGTGCTCGGTGCGCACACCTTGGTACGCAGTGCCATCGGTCTACGTGCCCGATGCCTTTGTTTTCCGCCAGATTTACGACTTTCCTCGCATCGTTCTCAATGAGGCCGAAGCGACGGCAACCGATACGATTCACCGGATGCGAAGCCACGGCGCTGATCCGCGTACCATTGTCGCCAATAGCTACAGCTATTTGACGGCGGCATCGGCAGAAATCGAAGGACGCAGCTATGGCGGCGGCGTTCTGGAACTGGAGCCGACCGAAGCAGAAAAGCTGCTCATGCCAGCAACACTTGGCGATGCCATGCCGCTCGAAGAATGCGATGCATTGATCCGCGCCGGGCGGCTTGAGACCGTTCTTGAAGAGAACAACCGCCGCGTCTTGATGCAGCAAGTCGGGCTCTCGAAGGCCGAATGCGCAATGCTGCGCGACATCTGGGAGAAGATGCGAAACCGGCGGCTTGGACGCCGCCGCGCCGGGAGAAGAACGCGGAGCCAGGGATGAGTGATGATGGGCAAGCCGGAACCGCAGCTCCCGCCGCGCCTCATGGTGATGAAGCGAAAGAACAAGCCCGCGCGCGCGTGGCCGAGCTGGCCCGGCGCTTCCGTCTGAACGAGGCCGACTACCGCGATGCCGGGTACAACGAAACTCAGGCTCGCACCGAGTTCATAACCCCGCTCCTTGAAGCCTTCGGATGGGACGTTCACAACCGGCGTGCCCTGCCGCTGATCTACCGTGAGGTGATCGAAGAGGCGACCGTCGAAGTTGGGGAAGAGCGGCTGTCCAAGCGGCCAGATTATGAGCTTCGACTTGCGCGCCAGCGCAAGATTTTCGTTGAAGCGAAGAAACCTAGCGTCCGAATTGATCGTGATCGCGCCCCTGCGTTTCAGACGCGACGCTACGGGTATTCGGCCAGCTTGCCGATCTCGGTTGTTACCAATTTTCATCAGCTCGCCATTTATGATTGTAAATCGGTGCCAGTCGAGACCGACGAGGCGCATGTCGCGAGACTGCATCTGTTCGGCTATGAGGAATTCGAGGCACGGTTTGATGAACTATGGTCACTGCTTTCGCAAGAAAGCGTGCTTTCGGGCGCGTTCGACCGGCGCTTTGCCATTGATACGACGCGCCATGGCGCGCAGCAGTTTGACGATTTCTTTCTGAATCAAGTTCGTGATTGGCGCGCCCGCCTCGCCGCCGATATCCACGAGAACACGCCCGGCCTCAGCTCCGAAGAGCTGACCTACGGGGTTCAACTTTTTCTCTCGCGCATAGTCTTTCTGCGGATTTGCGAAGATCGCAAGATCGAGAAATACGAAACGCTCAAAAACCTTGATGGCAGCGCCACCTTTGATGCGCTCATGGATGTCCTGCGCCGTGCGGATGAATTTTACGATTCAGGGCTCTTTCGCTTGATTGATGATGATCCGCTGGGGATACGGATCAGTGACGATGTGCTGCAAGGTATCATTGCGGAGCTGTATTATCCGCTCAGCCCCTACACTTTCGCTGTGGTCGAAACCGAGGTGCTAGGGGAAATCTATGAGCAATTCCTCGGTGAAGTGATCGTGGTGGAGGATGGTGCTGTCACCATCACCAGCAAGCCGGAGATTCGCGAAAGCGGGGGCGTTGTGCCCACTCCGAGCTTCATCGCTGATGCTATTGTTGCCCGCACTCTCGGCCCGCTCCTTGCTGGCCGCTCGCCGCAAGAGCTTTCGGCCTTCACGCTGGTCGATACGTGCTGCGGCTCCGGCATCTTTTTGCTCTCGGCCTACGACTTCCTGCTCGGTCACTATCTGGATTGGTATGTGGCGGACGGCACGGAGAAGCATGCAGGCACCGCAATATATCAAGCCGGTGAGAATATCTGGCGGCTGACTTTCGATGAGAAGCGCCGCATCTTGCTAGCGCATCTACGCGGCGTCGATATCGATCCCAACGCAGTCGAAGTGGCGCAGTTCAGCTTGCTGCTCAAGCTCATCGAGGATGAAAGCGAGGCAGCGCTCAAGGATTATGTACGGCAGAAGAAGCATGCCGCGCTCCCGGAACTCGATAGCCATATTCGCTGCGGCAACTCTCTTGTGAGCACCCAGGAATGGGAAGCCGCATGCGGGCCGCTGCCAGCGCCGTTGCATGATGCGATCAATCCATTTCGTTGGGAAGACGAGTTTGCTGACGAAATGGCCGCTGGCGGCTTTGATGTGGTGGTGGGCAACCCGCCCTATATCCGCATTCAGAACATGGTGACCTACTCGCCGGAAGAGGCGGCTTTCTACCATGCGGCGGGCTCGCCCTACAGCACGGCGCGGCAAGACAATTTCGACAAATACGCCTTGTTCATCGAGCGCTCGCTGGCGCTGGTCAAAGATCAGGGCCGCGTCGGCGTTATAGTCCCCAACAAATTCATGACGATACGGTCCGGGCGGGCGCTGCGTAGTCTTCTGACCCGCGCGCCGGTTTTGGAAGAGATCGTGAATTTCGGGGTGAAGCCCGTCTTTGGACAAGGCACGTCCAACTATACCTGCATCCTCGTCATGGATCGCACTGGCTGTGAGACGGTTCGTGTGGAGGAAGCCGGGCCGCTGGAGGAGTGGCGCTATGGCCGGACGGGTGTGATCTCGACCATTCCCGCCGCAGAGCTGAATGACGAGGCTTGGACATTCGGCCAGGAGGATGTGCGGGCACTCTTCGCGCGGATCAAAGGCGAAGTGCCGGGCAGACTGGAAACGCTGGCCAATATTGAGGTGGGCGTTCAGACCAGCGCCGATGAAATCTATTTCCTGCGCCCCACACGCTCTGATGATGATTATATCTGGATAGAGTGGAACGAGCGCGAATGGCAGATCGAGCGTGGCATCCTTCGCCCCTGCCTTCATGATGCACGGCTCGAAGCGTTTGGCCAACCAGTGGCCAACGCCTGGATGATCTTCCCTTACGAGTTGGTGACCACGCCAAAAGGCAAGTTGCGCGCCCGGCTGTTGCAGCCCGATGAAATGGCAGCCGACTACCCGCATTGCATGGAATATCTGAGCGCGCGGCGCGAAACCCTCGAAGGCCGCAATGTTGTCGGCGGCACGGCGGAGGAGCGGCAATTCTATCAGTATGGGCGCTCGCAAAGCCTGACGAAGTTCGACAGCCCGAAAATCATCCTGCCCGTCCTCTCACGCGAGCCGCGTTACGCCTATGACGAGACGAACACGATTATCACCGGTGGCGGTAACGGCCCGTATTACATGATCCGTGCCAAAGATGATGCGCCGGTCTCGACGCTCTATCTGCTAGCCGTTCTGAACCACCCGCTTTGTGAGGCGATGATTCGCACGAATACCAGTGTATTCAGGGGTGGGTATTATTCCCACGGCAAGCAGTTCATTAGAGACTTGCCGATCCCTGTACCTCAGGATCAGGCCGCCAAGGCTGCAATCGAACAGCAAGCCGAAAGAGTGGTGAACGCGCTCAAAGCATTGAATGCGGCGCGCACTCCCCATGAACGGACACGGCGCGAGCGCGCGGCCAATGATGCACGGGCGCAGCTACAGCGCCAGGTGAGCGCGGCGTTCGGCCTGTCAGACGATGATGCAGAAATTATCGAATCGGTACCGGCGCCCTCATGAGTGATGCGATACCTGAGCGCACCGACACGGTGCTGAACACGATTTTGAAGTGGTCGCAGAACCGTCCGCTTTGGCAGCGAGATGCACTGCGACGTATCGTTCTGAGCGGATACCCCGGTGAAGATGCGCTGAGAGAGATTTTGCTGCTCTGCAAGAAGGAGCATGGAGACCCGTCGGTCACGCTTAAGGCGCAACCGCTCTCGAAGGATCACCTTCCCGTTGATCCAGGAGCCGGAGAATCAGTTTCTCTCCTGGGGATTGCGGATGTCACCGGGGTCAATCAACTCGCAAGCGGGCAAACTTTAGAGTTCGAGAAAAACGGCCTGACCATCGTGTATGGCCAAAACGGCACAGGCAAATCCGGCTACACACGCATTCTCAAAAATGCCTGCCGCTCACGCCACGCTGGGGAAATCATGCCCGACGTATACAGTGCGCCGCCCACCGGCACGGCCAGTGCCGAGTTGAACATATCTCGCGGGGGCGGAACGAGCGAAGCCATCTCGTGGAAGAACGACGATGAAGCCGCCGAAGTGCTTTCGGCCATCACGGTTTTTGACCGTGAGGCGGCTTCGGTGCACGTTCAAAAGAAGAACGAGGTCTGGTTTCGCCCCTTCGGTCTTGATATCCCAGATGATCTCGCGGGTGTCTGCCAGGACATAAAGACGAAGCTCACGGCAGAAAAGCATACACTGGAACAGCAGCGCAACGCCGCCTTCACGAACCCGATCTGGTCAAGTCGTTCTGCGCTTGGCAAAGCCCTTTCCTCACTTAGCCACAACACCAATATCGCCACTATTGAGCCTAAAGCCCCATTCTCCGAGAGTGACGAGGCCCGTCTTGCCAAGCTGAAAGCTGACCTCGCTCAGGACCCGGCAGTGGCGGCACGTTCGCAGCGTGAGTACGCCATCCAACTCGATCAGTTGAACGCCTATCTCTCACGCCTTGAGCAAGCACTCAGCGAAGAGGCTATTCAGGCGCTCTTGTCGCTCAAGAAGAGTGCCAGCGATGCGCGAAGCGCAGCAAACACGGCTGCGAATGAGGCGTTCTCTGGCTTGGCGCTGGAAGGTGTAGGCGAGAGCGTCTGGCGGACGCTCTGGGAATCAGCGCGCGCTTACTCGAAGGTGGCTCGCGATGACGGCGTCGATTTCCCACCGGAATCTGGCGATATCTGCGTTCTGTGCCACCAGACAATTGATGACGCGGCAGCACTACGAATGCTCGGTTTCGAGGAGTTCATAAAAAAGGATACTGAAACCAAAGCCGCCGAGGCGGAGAAACTTTTCAAGACTGCCGAAGAGAAGTTTCGTGCTCTTACCGCGCACGTCAATAAGGTCTCGGCTCAGTACCGCGCGTTGAGGGCCAGCAATTTTGCTCTGGCAAAGCGGGTGCTGCGATACATTGCTATTGCGCGGTGTGTGCAGAGGCAAACCCTTGCGCAGCTTGCCGGTGCGGAAGTTCCTGTGCCCATCCTGCTGCTAGCGCCTTTAGCAGATGCCATAGAATCTGAAGCGGAGCAAACGCGGTCCTACGCTGCATCATTGGATGACGCGTCCGGGGGAGCCGCGCGGGAGGCCGTTCTAAATGAGCTGGCCGATTTGCAGGACCGCAAGCAAAGCCGGGAGCTGGTCGAGATAGCGGAGAAGGAAGTAAAGCGGCTCGCGGCTCTGAAACGGATTGACGACTGCCTTCGCGAGACAGCTACCACAGCGATTACACGGCTTGGCAACGAGATCGCCGACAATCTCATCACGCCCCGGATGCGCGACCGGTTTCAGCAGGAAATAGTTGAGTTAGCTGGGAGCCGCGTGCGGGTAGAGGTCGTGCGGTCGGGCGGTAAATTTGGTTCCCCGCAATATGAGGTGAAGCTCTACGCCAACCCGAAAGCCAAGGTGCACGACGTGCTCAGCGAGGGTGAGCAGACCTGTGTAGCGCTCGCTTCTTACCTGACCGAGCTAGCGAACGCCGCACATCATTCTGCGCTCGTATTCGATGACCCGGTTTCATCACTTGATCACCGTTGGCGTTCGAAAGTGGCAAAGCGGCTCGCCACCGAGGCCGGCGTGCGGCAGGTCATCGTTTTCACGCATGATATGATTTTCGTGAATGATCTGGCGCAACTAGCCACAGAGCGGAATACGCCTATTGCGCTCGCGCATCTAACGCGAGGGCAAGATGTTGTTGGAATTGTCAACAAAGACCTGCCTTGGACAGCATCGAGTATTCGCGACCGGATCGACAAGCTGGAAAAGGAAGCGCGCGATGCCAAGCGTCTACACGAATCGCATGACGATGAAAGCTACAAAGTAGCGGTCGCCTCGCTCTACAGCCGGTTGCGGGCGACGTGGGAGCGGGCACTCGAAGATATCGTATTTGCCAATGTGATTATGCGTCACCGAGATTACATCAACACGAGAGATCTAAAGCGCGTCACGGCGCTTGAGAAATGTGATGTACAAATCTTCCAGAGCGGCTTCAAAAAGTGCTGTGATTTCGTCGATTCGCACGACGCCTCAAGAGGACACGATCCCGAACCGCCGGAACCGGATGATATCATCCGCGATATTCAAATTTTGAAGGACTGGTCAGAGGCTTTGCGTGGGAAAATGAATAGGGTGTCGTGATGGCGTGCGGCAACGCCATGATCTGTTTCAACTCCGATACGATGTGGTGTCAGCACCTTTAGCGCCCGTTCCGTGGCCATTGCGCCAATTTCTGCGTTAGCTAAGCTGCGCGTGCGTTATTCCGCTCCCAGCCCGTTGCACCCTAGACTTGCCCACATGCTCTGCTGTTTGGAGGCATTTATTTGGCCCGTCGCTGCAAGTAACAGGATTAACCGCTTTGGAGCGCCCCCCTTTTCGGGCCAGCTTGCCACGCTAGGCAGTGCGCCTCCCCCTCCCATGGTTCCTCCCGGGGCTGATCCGTATACGGGGGGGCTGAGCGCGGCATTTCGCTAGCGACAGGCACTTTCACCGGGGAATCCAGGTGGAATCCACCCCGGCGGATCGCGCCGAAAATCTGACTCGATATCAGAACTTTACGCG
>PXDM01000040.1 GCA_003565055.1 Paracoccaceae bacterium | reverse complement strand
CTCTGGCGGCTCCACTCCGATGTCACTGAAATGACAACATGCCGCGCGAACTTCTCAATATCTGCATTATCGCGCAATGGAACGCGCTGGCACCATTTAACAATGCTAGCTGGTGCCGCCCACTTTAAATGATGCTGTTCTGCGGAAAACCGCAACAAGTCTTGGATGTGCAGGGCCAATTGATTTTCCAACACCAACCGAACAACCCCCAACGCCGCGCGGCGCAGCGCGAAGGGGTCTTTCGAGCCTGTGGGTTTCTCGTCAATCGCCCAGAAGCCGGTCAGCGTGTCGATCTTGTCGGCCAGCGCCACTGCGACCGAGACAGGGGCGGAGGGCACGGAGTCCGATGGCCCCAAAGGCTGGTAATGCTCCACGCAAGCCTGTGCGACTTCCTCGGGCAAACCTGCCGCGCGGGCGTAATAACTGCCCATAAGCCCTTGTAATTCCGGGAACTCCCCCACCATTTCCGAGCGCAGATCGGCCTTCGCCACCCGTGCGGCCTGCGCGGCCACTTCCGCATCCGCGCCCACCAGTGGCGCGATCTCGCGTGCCAGCGCCGCAATCCGCGCCACGCGGTCGGCCTGCGAACCGAGTTTGTTGTGGAAGGTCACATCGGCAAGCCCTGCCCCCATGCCTTCAAGTCCCGCCTCAAGAACAACGCGCAAGTCATTATCCCAGAAGAATTTTGCATCTGACAGCCGCGCGGCCAGAACCTTCTGGTTGCCCGCAAGGATCGTCGCGCCCTGATCCGCCGTCTCGCGGTTCGCCACAGTGACAAAGCCCACGATCTGCCCCGTCTTCGGGTCGCGCGCGGAGAAGAATTTCTGGTGCTCTTTCATCGAGGTCTGCAAGACTTCCGGCGGCAGGTCCAGAAACCGCTCCTCGATCCGCCCCATCAGCACCACCGGCCATTCGACCAGCCCTGCAACCTCGGCCAAAAGCCCGCGATCCTCGACCAATTCCAGACCCTGCGCGAAGGCCATCTGGCTCGCCTCATTCCAGATATGCTCGGCCCGCTCAGTCGGGTCGAGGATAACATAAGCGCGCTTCAACTTCGCCGCGTAATCCTCGAAATTCGTGACGGAAAATGCATCCGGCGCCATGAAGCGATGCCCGCGCGTCTCATTGCCCGAGATGATCCCATCCACCTCCAGCGGCACGACCTCCGTACCATCCTCGCGCGAGAGCACGCAGAGGATCGAATGAAGCGGCCGCACCCAGCGCAGGCTGCCCGCCCCCCAGCGCATGGATTTGGGCCAGGGGAAATTGCGGATGGTGCGGTCCAGCACCTCAGCCACAATCTCGGGCGCAGCGCGGCCTTCGGTCACGACTTGCGCGATATAGACCTGCCCCTTCTTGTCGTCGCGGATCTCCAACGCCTCGCGCGTCAGCCCCGTGCTGCGCAGGAACCCCTCGATGGCCTTGTCAGGCGCGCCGAGTTTCGGGCCGCGCCGTTCTTCGCGCAAGGTGGGCGAGCGCTCCGACAGGCCCTGCACGGCCAGCGCCAGCCGCCGGGGTGTGGCGAAGGCTTGCGCATGGGCGTAGGTCAGCCCCGCCTCCACCAACCCGTCGGTCATCAGACGCTTGAGCGCGTCGGACGCGGCGGCCTGCATGCGCGCGGGGATTTCCTCGGAGAAAAGCTCGATCAGAAGGTCAGCCATCGGGGCCTCTTAGCGGTCAGGGGGGGACGGGCAGCCGGGCGGCACTGGGTCGCCGTCGAAATGCGCGGTGCCGCAGGGATTGATCTGCTGCCAGGAATAGCCGCGCCCGTCCTTCAGGACGACCACGCGGTCGATGCCGTAGCGGATGTTGGCCACGCCCATCACCGCCTGCGCGCGGCCCTCGGCCAGCGCTTCGGTCAGTGCGCCCGCATCGAAGCAGTCGAACCAGCCCGGCGCGACCAGAGGCGTTGCGTCCGTGTAAGGCGTGAACTGCGCCGGGTTCACGTCGATGTCGAAACAGGCGCGGAAGCGGATGGGCGAGCTGTCGCTGTCGATCCCGCGATAATTCGACACAGGGAAGTCCTGCGCGCCAGTGGCGGCCAGCGGGGTCAGGCGCACGCTCGTCTGCTCTGGCAGGCGGTCGTAGAAGCCGTAAACCTGCAGATACCACGCACCGACACCAGCGACGAGGGTGCAGCCCAGCAAAAGGATGACGAGGAATTTGCCCATCAGGCGGGCGCCCCCCCGGCCTCGGTCTGCACAAACGCGTCAGCACAGAGTTTCGCGAGCGCACGCACCCGCCCGATATAGGCTTGCCGTTCAGTGACCGAGATCACGCCGCGCGCATCGAGCAGGTTGAAGAGGTGGCTGGCCTTGATGCATTGATCATAGGCGGGATGAACCATGGTATTGGCGCGGTCGCCGAGCTTGGGGTCGCGCGCGTCGAAGCCCAGAAGGCGGGCGCATTCGGCCTCGGCATCGTTGAAATGGCGCAGCAGTTTCTCGGTATCCGCGCCGTCGAAATTATGCCGCGAATATTCCTCTTCGGTCTGGCGGAACACATCGCCATATGTCAGCGGGATGCGGGCGTCAGGCGCGTTGAAGGGCATGTCCATCACATGATCGACGCCCAGCACATACATCGCCAGGCGCTCCAGGCCATAGGTCAGCTCGCCCGAGACAGGGCGGCAGTCATGCCCGCCAACCTGTTGAAAATACGTGAATTGCGACACTTCCATCCCGTCGCACCAGACTTCCCATCCAAGCCCCCAGGCGCCGAGCGTCGGGCTTTCCCAGTCATCCTCGACAAAGCGGATGTCATGGAGTGCGTCGTCGATCCCGATAGCGCGGAGCGAGCCGAGATAGAGATCCTGCAGATCGGGCGGCGAGGGTTTGATGATCACCTGATACTGGTAGTAATGCTGCAAGCGGTTGGGGTTCTCGCCATAGCGCCCGTCGGTGGGGCGGCGCGACGGCTGGACATAGGCGGCGGCCCAGGCCTTCGTGCCCAATGCGCGAAGCGTGGTTGCGGGGTGGAAAGTGCCCGCGCCCACTTCCATGTCATAGGGTTGCAGCACAGCGCAGCCCTGTGCGGCCCAGTAGTTTTGCAACCGCAGGATGATATCCTGAAAGCACTGTGGCTTTTGTGATCCGGTCAATGGGCCGTCAGACATGGCCGCCTCTTGTTTTATTGTCGGATTTTCATAATGCTGCGCCTCAATAGGCAAGCTGCCCGACAGGGTCAACGCAAGAAACCGGATCAGTGCCGGTGGCGGGCAGTGATGGCAAGGATTTGGAAGGACATGACGGAATGAAATTAGGGTTTGGCGGCTTTGGGAGGCTGGCAGCCTCCGGGTCACTGGTTGCGCTGGTCAGCGCGAGTGCCGTCATGGCGCAGGATCAGCGCTGGGTGCAGGTCGAAGCCCATCGCGAGCTGGACATGGCGCTTGAGCGCGCGGAGCTCCTCAACCAGCGGCTGGGCAATGTCAGCGGCTTCACCCTGCCCAGCAACTGGCACGCGCTGAGCATCGGGCCGTTCGAGAGCGAGCTCGATGCCTTCACAGTGCGGCGGCAGTTGCGCGCGGAAGGGGCGATCCCTGTAGACGCTTTTGTGAGCAATGGCTCGGATTATCTGGAGCAGATTTTCCCGCGCGATGGTGCCGCCCCTGCGCCTGCAACCCAGACCCCGGAGACGCCGCAGGACCTGGCCGCGATTGAGCCAGAGGCCGCCCCCGAGCCGGAGGTAGAGGACGCGCCTGTGGTCGAGGCCCAGCCGGAACCCGAGCCCGAGCCAGAGCCAGAGCCCGAGGAAACCTTGCGTCAGGCGCAGGCCAGTGAGCGGGCGCTGGACCGGGAGGCCCGCGCGGATCTCCAGACGGCGCTGCAATGGTTCGGCTTCTACAATCTGGCGATTGACGCCGCGTTCGGCCCCGGCACGCGGGCCTCGATGCGCGCCTGGCAGGAGGCCGAGGGGCTGGAGCCGACAGGCGTTCTGACCACCCGCCAGCGTGCGCAACTGATGGACGCCTATCGCGGCGAACTCGCGGCCTTGGGCATGCAGACCGTCCGCGATGAACAGGCCGGGATCAGCATCGACCTGCCTATGGCGCTGGTCGAATTTGATCGCCATGAGACCCCTTTCGCGCATTACAGCAGTCGCGATGACAGCGGCGTGCAGGTTCTGCTGATCAGCCAGACGGGCAATCAGGCCGCGCTCTTCGGGCTTTATGAGATCATGCAGACGCTGGAAATCGTGCCCCTGGAGGGCGAGCGGACGCGGCGGCAGAATTCCTTTTTGCTGACCGGGCAGAATGACGCGATGCGCTCGCATACCGTGGCGTCGCTGCGCAATGGCGAGATCAAGGGCTATACGCTGGTCTGGACGCCGGAACATGACGCACAGATGGCGCGGGTCTTGCCGATGATGGAGGCGAGTTTCGAGCCCTTCCTCGGCACTCTGCCCGACAGCGCCGGTCCTGCGAGTGCTGTGCCCCGCGCAGAGCTGCTTGCCGGGCTCTCGGTGCGCCGCCCTGAACGCGCGCGCTCGGGCTTCTATATCGACGCGACCGGCACAGTTCTGACCAGTTCCGAGGCCGTCGCGCAATGCGAGCGCGTCACCATCGACGAGACCTATGGCGCGCGCATTCATGCGGTCGATGAGGCGCTGGGGCTCGCGATCCTGAAACCCGACACGCCGCTTGTGCCCATGGCTTTCGCGCAATTCGAGGAGCGGCTGGCGCGGCAGGGCTCCGAGGTCACGATCTCGGGCTTTTCCTTCGAGGATGTGATGACCCGCCCGGTGCTGACTTTCGGACGGGTGGCGGAACTGAGCGGGCTGGCCGGGGAGCCCGACCGGCTGCGGCTGAGCGCGGAAGTGCGCCAGGGCGATCTCGGCGGGCCGGTTTTCGGGGCCAACGGCGCTGTGCTGGGACTGCTGGCAGGGGCGCCGCAGGACGGCACGCGGCAATTGCCCTCGGATGTGAATTACGCGGTCTCCGCAGAGGCAATCCGCGATTTTCTGACGCGCAGTCAGGTGTCGAGCGGCACCCTGCGCGAAGATGTGGCGATGCCGTCGGAGGTGCTCACGCGGGTCGCGGGCGACCTGACCGTGCTGGTATCGTGCTGGAAATGACGCCGGGCGGATCAGGGCCGCGCGAAATGGCGCACGAAATTCGCAATTATGCGCCCTGACGCTTCGGTGCGCGCCCCGGCGCAGGCGTCGGTCAGGGTCTGGGCGCGGTCGGGCGGGAAATAGCCCTTCTCGCGATAGACCCGGATGCGCAGCGCGAAGCTGTCGCCATCGGCTTCGGGGGGGAATTGCGTGGCATAGATGCGGTCGCGGTAGCGCAGCATCTGGATGGGGCAGCGTGTGCCTTCGAGCAAGTGAACGGCCCCATCTGGCAGCGCGTCGAGCGCTTCCTTGTGACCCACCAGCGCCGTGAAGCGCTCAGGCACGCCGTCGAGCAGCGGATCGCCCGCGCTCTCGGGCCTGCGGGTGCAGATGATCGCGCCGACATCCTCGCCGTGATGGTCCTTGGAGACCGGCGCGCCGAGATGGCGGCCAAGGATGCCGATCCCGTAGCAGCAGCCGAGAAAGGGCACATCTTCGGCCACGATGCGCGGCATGAGACCGAGGATCTGCGCCTCGATCCGCGCCTCCATCGGGGTTTTCTGCTGCGGCGGATCGCTCACGCAGCCGGGGCCGCCGCCGACGATCACACCAGAGATACCCGCGAGGTCCAGATCCCCCGGCAGATCGCCCTGATCGAGCCGGATGCGCCGCACATCCCCGCCCGCGAGCCCCGCGCGGCGCAGGATGGCAGTGAATTCCTCGTCAGCGGCCTCGGGCTCGGGGCGCAGTTGCACGATCACAAAGGGTTTCATGGCGCAGCTCTCCCCTATCAACCGCGCCAGAAGCGCGGCAGCAGTAACACCATCACCGTCAGGATCTCCAACCGGCCCAGATACATGCCGCCGATCATCAACCATTTGGCGATGGTCGGAAACGCGTTCACAGCCCCGCTTTCGCCGACTTCCACACCGAAGACCGGGCCAACATTGCAGATCGAGGTCCAGGCGGCAGTGATCGCGGTGCGCAATTCCAGCCCGGTGAGCGAGAGCGCGACTGTCAGCGCCATGAAGCTCGCGACAAAGACCGTGAACATCACGATGACGGAGCCCACCACATCCGGCTCCAGCCGCTTGCCATCGAGCCGCAGCGCGACGATCTGGTTGGGGCGGCGCAGGCGCTGCATCTGGCCACGGATCGCCTCGAACAGCACGAGATAGCGAAACACCTTGAGCGAACAACCGGTCGAGGCCGTGCAGGCGCCGATGAAACCCATCAGGATCACGATCAGCAGCGGGAAATCACCCCAGTCGGACACATCCTCGCTGCCATAGCCCGTCCCGGTCATCAGCGTCACGACATTGAACAGCGTCCCGCGCAGGATATCGAGCGGATGGCCGTCGCTGGTGGCCAAGCGGTAGGCGATGATCGCGACCACAGCATAGCCCGCCCAGCGCAGGAAGGCGCGTACCTGCACATCGCGCAGAATCGGCTGCCAAGAGCCACCGACAAGCTGAATGAAACGGATGAAGGGCAGCCCGGCGAGCAGCATATAGAGCACCGAGACATATTCCAGCGGCCCGGTGAATTTCGCAAATGACTGGTCCGAAGTGGAAAACCCGCCTGTGGCGATGGTGGTCATGGCGTGGTTGATCGCGTCAAACCCGCTCATCCCATAGGCCAGATAGGACACTGTCGCAGCAAGCGTCAGCCCGATATAGACCTGCAAGAGACCCATCGAGATATCATAGACGCGCGGCAGCACCTTGCCCATCGTGTCAAAGGCTTCGGCCTGAAAATGCTGCATCCCGCCGACGCGCAGCACTGGCAGAAAGACGAGCGCCACGATGACGATGCCCAGCCCGCCCAGCCACTGCAGCATCGAGCGCCAGACCAGCACACCGGGGGGCATGTCATCGAGCCCGGTGAAGACTGTCGTGCCGGTCGTGGTCATGCCTGAGACGGCCTCAAACAGCGCATCGGTCGCGGTCTGAGCAATTCCGCCCATCGCGAAGGGCAGCGCGCCCAGCGCGGGCAGCACGGCCCAGAGGCTTGCGGTCAGCAGAAACGACTGCCGCCGCCCCAACCCGTCCGCGAGCGCCTGCCGTGTGGCAAGGGCTGCGCCCCCGCCGATCAGGCTGACGATGAAGCTCGCGCGCGCAAAAGCCTGCCAGTTGTCATTGCCCGCTTGCCAATCCACAGCGGCCGGGATCAGCATCAGCACGCCCAGTGTCAGAGCCAAGAGGCCGAGGATGTGAAAGACGGGGCGCAAATCCAGCATAGGGGCCACGTTTTGCCTCAGCGCGCGTCCCTGTCAAGCGCCATGACGTTGCATGCGGCGGCCAGCGCCTGCACATCCTGCGGCGCGCAGAGCGCTGTGCCCGCGCTCATCACGGTCGCGGCCGCCGCAGCCGTGCCCTGACGCAGCGCCTCCGCCGCGCTCCGGCCCTGCGCAAGCGCCCATGTGAACGCGCCGGTGAAACTGTCGCCCGCGCCGATCTTGCTGCGCACAGGCACCTGCGGCGGGATGCATTGCAGACAGCCCGAGGCATCGGCGAGGATATTGCCTTCGGCCCCGCGCGCGATGCAGATCATCGCGGCCACGCCCTGCGCCTGCAAGCGCGCCGCGAAGCGGGCCGTGTCCTGCGCGCTCTCAAGCGGGTGGCCCGCCTGTGTCTCGGCCTCTGCCTGATCGAGACGCAGCAGGCGCAGGGGCGCGCCCGGCGCGCGCAACAGATGCCCAAGCGCCGGGCCGGATGTGTCGGCAAGCAGTCGCTCCGCACCGATGCGCGCGGCAAGCTGTGCGGGAAATTCCGCAGCCAGCCCCGGCGGCTGGCTGCCCGAGAGCACGACGAGCGCCGCGCCAAGGCTTGCGATGTCATCGAGCGCGCGGGCGGCCTCGCCCTCCGGCCAGGGATCACCGGGCAGTTGCAGCCGGAATTGCGCACCATCCGCGTCACTGACGGCCCAGTTCTCGCGCGTGGCAAACGGCAGCTCAAAGACATGGAGCGCAACGCCCTGCGCGTCCAGAGCCGCGCGATGCGCGGCCCCCGTCGCACCGCCCAAGGCGACCCAGGCGCGCACGTCCCCGCCGAGCCGATGAATGACGCGGGCCACATTGACCCCGCCGCCGCCCGGCTCGCGCAGCACATCCTGCAGCCGCAGCTTCGGCCCTGCGACCATGTGCTCAACCCGCGCGGAGAGGTCCAGCGCGGGGTTCAGGGTCACGGTCAGGATGGATGCGCTCATGCGCCGAGCTTACCCCGGCGCAGGCCAGATGCAAGCTCAGCCGACGTGGAAAAGCGACGCAAACAGACGCGGATCGAGGCTCGCAGAGGTGAAGCTCGGCCCGCGTGTAAGCACGCTCACCGCGTCATGGCTGTGCAGGCTTTCCTGATGGCTCGCCACAATGCGGAAATCCCCGATCCGCGCGTCGCGGTCGAGCTCAGCACAAAAACTGCGCGCGGCGTCTTCGACAAAGATCGGATTGGCAGCATTCAACTCTGCGAAAGCCTGCTCATCCTCGCGCTTGACCATGACTTGCGTTTCAGTCGGCACAGCCGCACGGCACAGCGCGATCAGATCCTCGAACCAGAGTTTTTCGCCTTCGAGCACCTCGACCGACACCCGCGCGACCGAGCGCTGCGAATGCGGTGTGGCCAGTTGCCCCCGCGTCGCGCGCGCATGTTCGCTCAGTTCCAGCGAACAGGGGCAGGTCGACGAATAGACGTAATCGAGATGCATGAACATCTGCCGCACCCCGCCCTGATCGACCAGTTCCAGCGCGATATCGTAATACTGATAGCCCGCGAGCCCCGAGCGCAGCGATTGCACCTTCATCGGGAAGCTGAAGCGCATCATGATGCGCGCGTCGAAGCTCTCCAGATCGGTTTTGTAATCGTCGAGCGCGGCGCGGATCACATCGGCGCTGAAGGTCGATTCCGCATGCGCATAAAAGCTGCGCATGATCCGGCTCATATTGATGCCCTTCTTCTCGGCCTCCAGGCTGACAGAGCCCGTCACCGACGTCTCCAGCGTCAGATCGCCATTGTCGCGGGTGCGGTAGCGGATCGGCAGGCGGAAATTCGAGATCCCCACATGCTGGATCGGCGCG
>PXDM01000083.1 GCA_003565055.1 Paracoccaceae bacterium | reverse complement strand
GGTTGAAGGCCCGGCTGCCGAGATCGCTTTGCATCGCCAGCCACAGCGCCTGCGCAATATCATCGCGATGGATGCGCGAGAAGACCTGACCGGGCTTGATCACCATCTGCGCGCGCCCCTCGCGCAGTTTCTCGAAAGGTCCGCGACCGGGACCATAAATGCCCGCGAGCCGGAAGATATGCAGCCGGAGCCCGGCCGCGTCGCAAAGCGCCTGCCAGGCCGCCTCGGCCGCGATGCGCGCGCGCGCGCGCTCGGACGCACCGTCGAGCGCGCTGTCTTCATCGACCCAACCGCCCTGCCGGTCGCCATACACCCCGACGGTCGAGAGATACCCCACCCAAGCGAGATGCGTGGCGCGCGCGATGTCCGCCCCATGCGCCTCAAGCACCGGATCGCCCCCGCGCGGCGCGATGGAGGTCAGCAGATGCGTGGCGCGCGCCAGCGGCAGCTCCGTGCCCGGCCAGAGGATTGCCTCCAGCCCGCGCGCCTGCATCGCGCGGAGCTTCTCGGGGCTGCGCGTGGTGGCGATGATCGTCCAGCCTGCAGCCAGCAGCTGCGGCTCGAGGGCCGCGGCGCTGTAGCCATGGCCAAGGGAAAGAAGCGTGTCTGTCATGGCAGCACTATCGGCGAGCCGTCGCAGCAGCGCAAGCGCGCGCGGTTTTTTTACCGTGATTGATCAGTATCAAAGACAGGTTTTTCCACCCGTGCCAGACAGGGGATAACGCTACAGGATGCAAGGAGTTTTCCCATGACCGAAGCCACTGTCACCCCGCTCAAGGTCGAGGCTGACCCTGCGACACCGACCGAGGCGCAATCAGCGCCGAAAGCAGGCAAGCGTCTGCCGACTGCGCCCAAGGGTCACTTGTGGCAACCTGATGCGTCGACCCTGACGACCGAAGAGATCCGCAAGTATTTTGAATCCGACCGCTACCCCTACCGCTACAAGATGGCGCGCGCGCCTTATGAGCAGGAAAAGGCGCGGCTGCAGGCGGAGCTTCTGAAAGTTCAGAAATGGGCCATCGAGACCGGCGAGCGGTTTGTGTTTCTCTTCGAGGGACGCGATGCGGCGGGCAAGGGTGGCACGATCAAGCGGTTCAACGAGCATCTCAACCCGCGTTTCGCCCGCGTCGTGGCGCTCAACAAACCGTCCGAGAAAGAACTCGGGCAATGGTATTTCCAGCGCTATGTCGAGCATCTGCCGACCTCGGGCGAAATGGTCTTCTACGACCGCAGTTGGTACAACCGCGCGGGCGTCGAGCGGGTCATGGGGTTCTGCACGCCGACGGATTATCTGGAATTCATGCGCCAGGCCCCGGAATTCGAGCGTATGCTGGTGCGTTCCGGCATCCGGTTCTATAAATTCTGGTTCTCGGTGACACCGGAAGAACAGCGCCGCCGCTTCAAGGCGCGCGAGACGGACCCGCTCAAGCGCTGGAAACTCTCGCCGATTGACAAGGCGTCCTTGGGCAAATGGGACGAATATACCAAGGCCAAGGAAGCGATGTTCTTTTACACCGACACAGCCGACGCACCATGGACGGTGGTGAAATCCAAGGACAAGAAACGCGCGCGGCTGGAATGCATGAAGCATTTCCTCTCGACCATCGACTATCCGGACAAAGACCCCGAGATCGCGCGCGCCCCGGACCCGCTGATCGTCGGGCGGGCGCGGCATGTCGTGCTCTCGGGGGTCGAGTTGGACCATGTAATGGGTGTTCAGACCCCCGGCTGAGGCGTCAGGATTTGCGGCGCGGCGGGGCGTTTCCGCCTGCGCCGCCCGGCTTGCCCCCGCGTGGTTTTCCGCCCGGCTTGCCTGCGCCGGGCTTGCTGCCCGGTCCTTTGCCCATTGCAGGCTTGCCGCGCTTGGCACTGGGGCGTTCCATCCGCTGCGAGACATCGGCCGCACCTGCGCGGAAATTGCTGCGCTCGGGCGAATCGCTGCGTTTGGGCGTGTCGCCGCGCGCAGGTTTGGGGCGGTCAAACTTCGCGGAGGGTTTCGCGTCACGTGGCTTTCCCGCCCCATAGGCTGGTTTCGGGCGCGTCTCATCCGGCGCCCGTCGCGGTTTGCGCGGGGCGTCAGCGGGCGTGCTCGCACGGGCGTCGGGCGCGTCGCGGGTGACTGGCGCGGGGCGCGGCTTGGCTGGTTTGCGCGGGCCGTCATGCTTGCGCGGGCCCTGGGGGCCATCTGCGGGACGCGGGCGCGGCGCGGCGCGCGGGGAACGGGCGCTGTCGCGGGGTGGACGGGCGCGATCGCGCGGGGCGCTCAGCCCCTCGGGCTGGCCCGCGAGCCTGCGCGCGGTCACATCCTCTTCCAGCACGCCCGACGGGCCAAGCTGCGCCTCCAGCTTGGCCGCAGCACTTTCGGCGATCTCGACATAGGTGGTGTTGGTCTGCACCTTGATGCGCCCGATCTGGCCCTTGTCGAGATTGCCCGCGCGGCACAGCAGCGGCAGCAGCCAACGCGCTTCGGCGCGCTTGTCCTGCCCGATGGACAGCTCGAACCAGGCCGAGGGGCCAAATTCCGCGCGCTCGGGTCGGGCCTTGGCCGCAGGCGGCGCGTCGATATCTTCGGGCGCAGACAGCCCCGCGCGGTAGAGCCGCAGACAGGCCACGGCAATCGCCTCGGGCGCAAGTTCGCTGAGCAATTCGGTGGCGAAACGCGCCTCATCCTCGCTGGGTGCGTCTTGCCAGACCGGATCGGCGCGCAGGCGTTGCTCGTCGAGCGCCAGAATTTCTTCGGGCGTCGGCGCATTGATCCACTCGGCGGTGATCTTCGCCCATTTCAACAGCCGGTTGGCCTTGGGGGCCGCGCGATCAGGCACGATCAGCACCGAGACGCCTTTGCGTCCGGCGCGGCCTGTGCGGCCTGAGCGGTGCAACAGCGCTTCGGTGTTCATCGGCAGATCAGCATGGATCACGAGGTCGAGATTGGGCAGGTCGATCCCGCGCGCGGCCACATCGGTCGCGACACAGACCCGCGCGCGTCCGTTGCGCAGCGATTGCAGCGCGTTGGAGCGTTCGTCCTGACTGAGCTCGCCCGAGAGGCTGACCACGGACAGGCCGCGATTGGCGAAACGCGCGGCCAGCCGCGCGACCGTGGCGCGGGTATTGGCGAAAACGATGGAAGCCGGCGCATCATGCAGCCGCAGCAGGTTGATGATCGCGTGTTCGGCATCGGCCTGCGCGACCTTGACCGCCTGATAGGCGATATCGGCATGCTGCGCGCCTTTGGAGACGGTCGTGACGCGCACCGCATCGCGTTGATAGGTCTTGGCAATTTCGGCAATCGCCAGCGGCACCGTGGCCGAGAACAAAAGCGTGCGCTTGCTTTCAGGCGCTTCGCCCAGCATGAATTCGAGGTCTTCGCGAAAGCCCATATCGAGCATCTCATCGGCCTCATCGAGCACGATGGCGCGCAGTTCCGACATATCGAACGCGCCGCGCATGATATGGTCGCGCAAGCGCCCCGGTGTGCCCACGACGATATGCGCGCCCCGCTCCAGCGCGCGGCGCTCGTTGCGCGCATCCATGCCCCCGATGCAGGACACAACCTGCGCGCTGGCTTTCGCATAGAGCCAGGACAATTCGCGCTGCACCTGCATCGCCAACTCGCGCGTGGGCGCGATGACCAGCGCGAGCGGCAGGGCCGCCGGGCCGAACTGGGTGGCGTCGCCCAGGAGTGTCGACCCGATGGCCAAGCCGAAGCCCACCGTCTTGCCCGAGCCCGTCTGCGCCGAGACGAGCAGATCGGCCTCCGCCAGTTCGGGCGCGGTCACAGCTTCCTGCACATCGGTCAGCGTATCAAAGCCGCGCTCTTTGAGGGCTTCGGAGAGGGTCGAGATCATGGGCAGGAATCCTTGGCGACTGGCCCCCGCAAGGGCGCTTTGCAAGCGCGCTGCATAATCCAAGCCCGCCCCAGTGTCGAGGGGCGCGGGGGCGGCTTTTGCCTCGAGGCTGCGAGAGCTGACCCTGACAGCAAAGGGCCGGGACGCTGATGCGTTCCCGGCCCTGTCTTGCGTCATCTGCGTCAGCAGTCGGCACCGCGCGCGGGTTTACGGCGCATTCAGCCGGGTATTTGCACCGACAGCTGTCCCGACGGCAGCGCCGCCCAGAATTGCGGCGGTGTTACCGGAGCCCGAGCCAATCTGCGTGCCGACAGCCGCACCGGACAGCCCACCGACCGCCGCATTGATCTGCGGATCATTCGAGCAGGCCGAGATCATGATCGCGCTGGCCGCTATCAGGCTAGAGAGTTTGAGATATGTCATCATGGACCTCCTTGGTCTGTTATCTGCAGAGCGCCGGGCGCGTTGCGTCACGACTTTCTCGCATGAATATATACGGTGCCGCACGGTATAGTTTCGGTTTCCTGTGCACAAAAACGCGAGGTTCTGACTGCGCTCGACTGAGCGCTGCGTTGGGATTAACGCGGCAGGACGCATCCCGGTTCCGATATGCTCAGCCACTCTCTGCCGGAGTGCCGCAAGCCACCGTCGCGGCGATCGTGACGCATCGCGCGGGTTTTGCCCGTGGGCAACCGCAGGTCTCAGGTGATCACATCGGGCTTCGCGCGGCCTGTGCGGGCCGTGATCCCGGCGATGGCTTCGGCGGCGGTGATCACTTCGGCGAGCGCCTCTTGCGGGTCGAGATGCAGCTTGTCCGGGTCGGTTTCGAGCCGTTCGAGATAGACCCGCAATGTCGCCCCGGCAGTGCCTGTGCCCGAGAGCCGGAAGACCAGACGCGCGCCATCCTTGAAGAAAATGCGCAAACCCTGCGCATTGGAATGCGAGCCGTCGACCGGATCATCATAGCCAAATTCATCGGCCCGCGCGATGGTCAGCGCGCCAGTGCTCTGACCCGCCAGCGTGGGCAGGGCGGCGCGCAGATCCGCGATGAGGCTTTGCGCAGCTTCCGCATCGACCTCCTCATAATCATGGCGCGAATAATAGTTGCGCCCGTAACGCGCCCAGTGATCGGCCATCAGCTGCGCCACGCTCTTGCCGGCCGCGGCCAGAATATTGAGCCACAACAGCACCGCCCAGAGCCCATCCTTCTCGCGCACATGGTCAGAGCCTGTGCCCGCCGATTCCTCGCCGCATAGCGTGGCGCGGCCCGCATCGAGCAGATTGCCGAAGAATTTCCAGCCCGTCGGGGTCTCATAGCAGGCGATGCCCTTGGCCTCGGCCACCCGGTCGACAGCGCAGGAGGTCGGCATTGAGCGCGCCACGCCCTTCAGCCCACCCGCATAGCCCGGCGCGAGATGCGCGAGATCGGCGAGCACTGCGAGACTGTCGGACGGGCTGACATAGCATCCGCGCCCGACAATCATGTTGCGGTCGCCGTCGCCGTCGCTCGCGGCACCGAAATCGGGCGCGTCGGTGCCATGCATCGCGTCCATCAATTCATGCGCCCAGATCGGGTTGGGGTCGGGGTGCCTGCCGCCGAAATCGGGCAGGGGGGTCGCGTTGACGACCGAACCGGGGGCTGCACCGAGCCGGTTTTCGAGGATCTCGCGCGCATAGGGGCCAGTGACCGCGTGCATCGCGTCAAAGCGCAGTCGAAAGCCGGTCTTGAAGAGCGCGCGGAGGGCGTCGAAATCGAAGAGCTGCGCCATGGCTTGGGCATAATCAGTAACCGGATCGACCACTTCGACCACCATCGCGCCCAGATACACCTCGCCCAGTGCCGAGATATCCGGCGCAGGTGCGTCCCAGATGCGGTACTCGGTGAGCGTCTGCGTGCTGGCATGGATCGCGTCCGAGACAGCCTCGGATGCAGGGCCGCCATTCGCGCCGTTGAATTTCAGCCCGAAATCGGCGTCCGGGCCGCCGGGATTGTGGCTCGCCGACAGGATCAGCCCCCCATCCGCGCCGCGCAGCCGGATCAGGTTGGACGCGGCGGGCGTCGACAAGAGCCCGCCTTGCCCGACAATGCAGCGCGATGCGCCATTGGCAGCAGCCATGCGCAGGATCACGCCGATAGCCGTGTCATTGAAAAAACGCCCGTCGCCGCCTACGACAAGCGCCTTGCCCTGCACGCCGCCGATCCCGTCGAAAATCGCCTGAACATAGTTCTGCAGATAGGGGTTTTGCATGAAGACCGGGGTCTTTTTGCGCAGGCCGGATGTGCCGGGTTTCTGGCCATCAAGTGCGGTGGTCGGAACGATCTGGATCATGGCGTTGCGGCGCTCCTCGCGTCAGGTTCGGGTCGCGTTGTGGCAGGTTCGGGGCGGCATATCCAGTGTTTTCAGAGCCTTGCAGATGGTGGCGCAAACAGGCGCTTATCTGATGGGCGATGCTTGTTTCCCGTCAGCCTAAGCTCAACCCCGATCCAACGGGGGCTTAGCCATGGGCCGCGGCGATGAAACGCGTCATGCGGTCCGCGTCCTTCTGCCCTGGCGCGCTCTCGACGCCGGAGGAGACATCGACCTGTCGCGCGCCCGTCAGCGCAATGGCACGCGCGACATTGGCGGGGGTCAGCCCCCCGGCCAGCATCCAGGGCTTCGACCACTGCCGACCTTCGATCAGGGTCCAGTCAAAACTCAGCCCATTGCCGCCGGGCAACTCGCCCGCATGGCTCGGCTTGGCGTCGAGCAGGATCTGGTCGGCCACATCCTGATAAGCGTCGAGCGCTGCAAGATCGCGCGCCTCTGCCACGCCCACGGCCTTCATCACGGGCAAACCCGTGCGCGCCTTGATCTCGGCGACGCGGGTGGGGGATTCCTTGCCGTGAAGCTGCAACAGATCGACCGGCACCTGCGCCAGAAGCGCATCAAGCGCCCTGTCTTCCGCATCGACTGTCAGCGCCACTTTGGCGACGCCGGGCGGGACCTCTGCCGCGAGCGCTGCTGCGGCCTCATGGCTCAGGTGGCGCGGCGAGCGCGGGAAGAAGACGAAGCCGAGATAGCGTGCCCCGGCGGCCACGGCGGCCGAGACATCCTGCTCCCGCGTGAGCCCGCAAATCTTGACGGCGACAGGCTCAGCAGCCATCGGGCTGGCTCACTTCCCGTCAACCAGCGCCAGCACGTCATCGCGGCGACCATCGGCGGCGCGATTGTCAATGCGCTGCAATTCCGTGCGCGTGGCATCGCGCTCGCGGCGCAACCGCGAGGCATCCGCGCGGATGTTATGCTCGCGCAGCCATTCCCAGATGATGCCCAGGACCAGCCCCGCCGCAATCGCCAATCCAAGGATCAGGAAAAGCGGCAGCGTGATCGCGAGGCTCAGCCCGAAGAGGTCGGCCAGCGTTTCAGGCAGAAGCTTCACCTCGACCATCGCGCGATTCGCCAGGGCGATCGTGATGAACACAGCCGCCACCAGGGCAGCGAACGCATAGCGCAGATACGCCATCATAGATTCTTATCCTTCCAGTCCGTTCAACCGGTCGCGCAGCAGCTTGCCGGTCTTGAAAAATGGGACAGCCTTCGCTTCGACCTCGACGCTTTCGCCGGTGCGCGGATTGCGCCCGATGCGCGCATCACGCGCCTTGACCGAGAATGCCCCGAAGCCGCGCAGTTCGACCCGCTCGCCGCGCGCGAGCGCTTCCGTGATCTCGCCAAAGACAGTGTTCACGATCCGCTCCACATCGCGTTGATAAAGATGCGGGTTCTCTTCTGCAATCTTCTGGATCAGTTCAGATCGTATCATCTCTTGCCCCCTGCGGCTTCGCATCGGCACATTCTGTGCCCTGTTATGACTTTTATATGATCACGAATTCTATTGCGCGACTATAAGCAGAAATTCACTGCGAATAAATACGTAAAAACAAGACGTCCCCGCCGCCGATTGCCGCGCAGGCGCAGCATGAGGGCACAGGGCGCGGGCGGCGTGGCAGCGGATGGCGGGCGGCTGCGTCTCTCAGGGCGCGCGAGAGCGCATCCCCCGGCGCTTATCCGCGCTGCAATTTCACCGGCTCCGTGCGTGCAAGCCGCAGGACATGCGCCATGAAAGGTTTCGCGGCATCCTCGTCGCGCACTGCTGCATAGAGCCGCCGGGTCAGCCCCTCCGCTGTCAGGCGTTTGGTCACGTAATCGGAGTGGTAGCGCACCTCGCGCAGTACCCAGTCCGGCAGTACGGCCACGCCGCGCCCTGAAGCGACCAAGAGCAGGATCACGGCGGTCAGCTCCACCTGCCGGATCGCGCGGGGCTCGACCTTGGCGGGGGTAAGGAGTTGCGTGAAGACATCGAGCCGAGTGCGCTCCACCGGGTAAGTGATGAGCGTCTGGTCGCGGAAATCCTCGGCCTCGATATGGGCGCGGGCGGCGAGCGGACTGGTGGCGGCGGCGACAAAGACCGGCTCATAGTCGAAGAGCGGCTGGAAACTGACGCCCTCGATCTGCTCGGGGTCTGACGAGATCACCAGATCGACTTCCTCGCGGCGCAGCGCGGGAAGCGCGTCGAAGGCAAGGCCGGGGCGGATATCGACATCGACATCGGGCCAGGCCTTGCGGAATTGTTCGAGCACGGGAAAAAGCCAGTCGAAACAGGCGTGGCATTCGATGGCGATATGCAACCGGCCCGAGGAGCCTTTGCGCAGGCCGGTGAATTCTTCCTCAAGCGCTGCGACGCGCGGCAGGATGTCTTCAGCGGCGCGTAGCATCTTGAGGCCCGCCGCCGAGAGTTTTAGTGGCTTCGAGCGGCGCGCGAAGAGCTCGACGCCTGCCTGTTCCTCGATCCCCTTGACCTGATGCGACAGCGCCGATTGCGTCATGTTCAGCAGATCAGCCGCGCGCGCGAGCCCGCCTGCATCGTGAATGGCCTTGATCGTGCGCAGATGGCGGAACTCGATATGCATGTCGGGCTCATAATAGTGTTGAAGATAATGAAGTGGTTTCACATTCGCAGATATGGCACAAGGGGGCAACAAAAACGGAGTCCTGTCATGTCCACCCCGCGCGTGTCTTTCGAATTCTTCCCGCCGAAATCACTGGAGGCCAGCTTCCGGCTTTGGGATACGGTGCGCATGCTGGCCCCGCTGGACCCGGGGTTCGTGTCAGTGACCTATGGTGCAGGCGGGACGACCCGCAAGCTGACGCATGAGGCGGTGACGACCATCGGCGCGCAATTCGGGCTGAATGTGGCCGCGCATCTGACCTGCGTCGATGCGACCCGCGCCGAGACGCTGGCGATTGCCGAGAGCTACG
>PXDM01000370.1 GCA_003565055.1 Paracoccaceae bacterium | reverse complement strand
GCTCGGGACCACGAACCCATCCCCTGCGCTGGAGGCCACGACCAGTTTTACCCCCGGCTGATGCGTGAACAGATCGACGATTTCGGCCTCATTGGGCAGGTCGATCATCAGCCGCACAGGCTCGCCCATGCCGCGCCCGCCAGGCAGATTCGCGCCCATCAGCGTGTAGAACCGCCCATTCGAGCCAAAGAGCACGATCTTGTCAGTGGTCTCGGCATGAAAGGCGAAACGTCCCTCATCGCCATCCTTGAACTTGAACGCCTGATCGAGCGCCAGATGGCCCTTCATCGCGCGGATCCAGCCCATTTTCGAGCAGACGACCGTGATCGGCTCGCGCTCGATCATGGCTTCCATCGGCACATCCTCGATCTCGCCTGCGACTGCGAAATCACTGCGCCGTCGCCCGAGATCGGTGGATTTGCCGAAATCGCGCTGCACATCGCGTAACTCGGTCCCGATCTTCGCCCATTGCAGCTTGTCAGAGGCCAGCAGATCCTCAAGCCCCGCGCGCTCTTCCAGAAGCGCGTCGCGCTCGCGCCGCAGCTCCAGCTCCTCCAACCTGCGCAAGCTGCGCAGCCGCATGTTCAGGATCGCTTCGGCCTGCAGTTCGGTCAATTCACCCTCGCCCGGTGCGGGCGGCTGGTAATCCTTCTCGGAGGTCGCGCGCGCAAAACTGCGCCCCCATTCCTCGCGCATCAGCGCGTCGCGCGGGGCCTCGTCATAGCGGATGATGTCGATCACCCGGTCGAGGTTCAGATAGGCGATGATGAAGCCCTCAAGGACTTCGAGCCGGTGGTCGATCTTGTCGAGCCGGTGTTGCGAGCGGCGCTGCAACACCTCGCGCCGATGGTCGAGAAAGGCGCGCAGCACTTCGCGCAAGGAGCAGACACGCGGGGTCAGCCCGTCGATCAGCACATTCATGTTCAGACTGAAACGCGTTTCCAGATCGGAATTCTTGAACAGCATCCCCATCAGCAGATCCGGGTCCACGCTGCGCGATTTCGGCTCCAGCACGATGCGCACATCATCCGCCGATTCGTCGCGCACATCTGCAAGGATCGGAACCTTGCGGGTCTGGATGACCTCGGCCAGCTTCTCGATCAGCCGCGATTTCGGCACTTGAAACGGGATTTCCGTCACCACGATCTGCCATTGCCCGCGCCCCAGATCCTCAATCTGCCAGCGCGCGCGCAGCCGGAACGCGCCGCGCCCGGTCTGATAGGCCGCAAGGATCGCATCGCGCGGCTCCACGATCACGCCGCCCGTCGGGAAATCGGGGCCGGGGATGAGCCTCAGCAACTCCTCATCGGGCAGATCAGGGGTCGCGATCAGCGCCAGACAGCCCTCGATCAACTCATCGAGGTTATGCGGCGGGATATTCGTGGCCATCCCGACCGCAATGCCGCTCGCGCCATTCGCAAGCAGGTTCGGGAAAGCAGCGGGCAGGACGACAGGTTCGGTCAGCGTGCCGTCGTAATTGGGCCGGAAATCAACCGCGTTTTCCGCGAGCCCTTCGAGCAGCGCCTCGGCGGCCTTGGTCATACGCGCTTCGGTATAGCGCGCCGCCGCCGGGTTATCGCCGTCGATATTGCCGAAATTCCCCTGCCCGTCGACCAGCGGGTAGCGGACGTTGAAATCCTGCGCGAGCCGCGCCATCGCGTCATAGATCGCTGCGTCGCCATGAGGATGATAGTTGCCCATCACATCGCCCGTGATCTTGGCCGATTTGCGAAAGCCCCCGTTGGACGCGAGCTTCAATTCCCGCATCGCATAGAGGATCCGGCGATGCACGGGCTTCAGCCCGTCGCGCGCATCGGGCAGCGCGCGATGCATGATCGTGGACAGCGCATATTGCAGATAGCGCGAGCCCAGCGCGCGGCGCAGCGGCTCGGACATATCGGCGGTCAGATCAGGGGTCGCATCATCATCTTGGGGCATGGCTCAAGCCTTACCCCCAGCTTTGGCGTTCGTCCAGTCCTGATCGTCACGCCAACGTGACGCCGCACAGAGATTTCGCGCTTGCTCGCCAGTCTCTCGCGCGCCTAGTCTGCACCAGTTTTTTTCGACTTGATGAGGTCTTTTCATGCGTCTGCTTCCAATAGTCATGATGATTGGCACCGCCCTGCCTGCATTTTCCGAGACACAGCCCGAAATCCGTCACGTGACGCTGTCGACCGCAGGTCTGGCGATGATTGAGGCCAGCGCAGAGCTGGATGACAACGGCCTCTCACTGCCCGTGCGGCGCGCAGATATCGACGATTTCCTGAAATCCCTTCGCATCGCGGATCCGTCGGGCGCAGTGCCGATGCTGCGGATGCCGGGACCGGACGGGCTGCGCGACACGTTCGACGCCCTGCCTTTTGACGCCGATGCGCTCAATGATCTGCGCGCGCTGCTGCGGGCCATGACCGGCGCGCCCGTGGTCGCCATGCGGCGCGGTGCCGAGCTGGAAGGCGTGGTCATGGGCACCCGCGATGTGCCCTGCATGCAGGAAGGTCAGCGCAACTGCGTGACGCTCGCGCTGCGCGGCGATGACGGGCAATTTCGCCAGATCCTCATCGACGAGGCACTGGAAATCCGTTTCTCTGATGCCTCTGACAATGCCGCGATTGATCGCGGGCTTGCCGCCTTGCGCGGCGCGGCGCGCGAGCAGATCGTCGATGTGCGCCTGAGCAGCTCCGCATCCGAGCCGCGCGAGGTCGCGCTGGGCTGGCTGCAACCCGCGCCTGTCTGGAAAACCGCCTGGCGGGCCGAAGACGGGCCGGACGGGCTGACGCTGAGCGGCTGGGCAGTGATCGAGAACACGACCGGGCAGGACTGGGCAGATGTGACACTGACCCTCGCGACCGGCGCTGTGCAGGCGCTGGAGACACGGCTTTACGGCCAGGTGGAGGCCCCGCGCGCGCGCGTTGCGCCGGAAATGGTCTTTAGCCTGTCGCAGGAGCCGGCCCGACCCAGCCCAGCAAGCCGGGACACCATGGTGATGGAAGCAGCCCCGGCCCCTGTGGCCATGGATGATGGCGAGAGTTTCTCGCGCTTCTCGCTGGAGACGCCCGTGAGCCTTGCTGCGGGCGAGATGATCTCGCTGCCCTTTCTGAGCGAAGCGCTGGACGACGCGCGGCTGACGCTCCATCGCGGCGGCACAGGCGCGCGCCATCCGATGATCGCGATCGAGTTTGAAAACCCGCTGCCCCTGCGTCTGCCTGCAGGGATCGTGACGCTCTATGAGGCCGGGCGCGGCCATGCGGGCGACGCGATGATCCCGGAGCTGAGCCCCGGCGCGCGTGAGATCATCGAATTCGCCCGCGACACCGCTGTCGAGGTGCGTGAAAGCGTCACGGAAAGCGACCGCATCCAGTCAGGGCGGATCGTTGACGGGGTGCTGATCGCGGAAGAACGCGTCGAGCGGCGCACGCGCTACGAGCTGGAAGGCGCGGCCGATGCCCCGCGTGACATCACCCTGCTGCACCCGCGCAGCCAAGGCTGGGATCTGGTGGATGCAGAAGGCGCGCAACTTCTCGATGCGTTACGCGTCACGCTCGAACTGCCAGCGGGCGAGATCATCACGCATGAGATCGTCGAAAGCCGCATTCGCACGCGACGCGCCGGGGTGCTGACCCTGAGCATCGAGGATCTGGCCTATTGGGTCGGGGCCCTGCCAGATGCCGCGCTGCAGGCGCGTCTCGAACAGGTCCAGAACTTGCGAAGTGAGGAAGCCGATCTGACGCGCGAAACTGCGCAACTGGATCGCAATATCGCAGCGCTCGTGGCCGATCAGAAGCGGCTCGTGGATCTGATCGTCCGGCTGCGTGACGAAAGCCCAACGACACAGGAACGCCGCGCGCGCGTCGATGCGATTGACGCTGAAATCGAGGATGCCCGCGCACGCAAGGACCAGGCCGAAGCGCGCATGACCGAAATCGCGGCGGAGCTACGCGCTGTGCTGTTGCAGGACTGACGCGGGTATGCGAGAGGCGCGGGCGTTACGCAGCGCCCGTCAGGAGGGCTTGCCTTCCAGCGCCTCGATCCGCGCCTTGAGCAGGTCATTTTCCTCACGCGCCTTCTGCGCCATGGCGCGCACCGCGTCAAATTCTTCGCGGGTGACGAAGTCACGGTCTGCCAGCCAGCGATCCATCATGCTCTTGACGGCGGTTTCAGCCTCGGTGCGCGCGCCTTGCGCCACGCCCATCGCATTGGTCATCAGTTGCGACACATCATCTAGAAAACGGTTGCGGCTCTGCATGGTCTTACCTTTGTCTGACAGTTTCATTCTATATGTGACCAGCCGCGCCGAAACTCAAGGTTGACTTCCCCTGTCCAGCCGCGCCAGACAGTCGCAACTTGTCCAACAGGCGCATCTCAATGACCCTCCTCGCGATCCCCTTTCCCGATCTCAGCCCCGAGATCTTCACCCTCACGCTGGGCAGTTTCAGCTTCTCGCTGCGCTGGTATGCGCTGGCCTATGTCGCCGGATTCCTGCTCGGCTGGTGGATCGTGCAGGGGCTGATGAAGCGCCCCGCCCTCTGGCCCGGCGCGCAGGCCCCGATGGAGCCTGCGCGCGTCGAAGGCTTGCTCACCTATGTCATCATCGGCGTGATCCTCGGCGGGCGTCTGGGCTTCGTGCTCTTCTACCAGCCCGGCTATTACCTCACCAATCCGACCGAAATCCTGCGCGTCTGGGAAGGCGGCATGGCCTTTCATGGCGGGTTCGCGGGCGTCATCATCGCCGGGCTGATCTATTGCCGCCGCCACGGCGTGCCACCCCTTCAGATCGCTGATGCCATGGCGCTGGTTGCCCCCATCGGCATCGGGCTGGGGCGGGTTGCGAATTTCATCAATGCCGAGCTCTGGGGCCGCCCGACGCTCCAGCCCTGGGGCGTGATCTTCCCAGGCGCGCAGGCGCAAACCTGCCCCTGGGACTGGCCGATGGAGGTCTGCGCGCGCCACCCCACCCAGCTCTATGAGGCCACACTCGAAGGGCTGGTGCTCTTTGCGGTCCTCGCCTGGCTTGTGTGGCGACGCGGCTGGCTGCAAACGCCCGGTGCAGTGACCGGGATTTTCGTCGCAGGCTACGGGTTGGGGCGGTTCATCGTCGAATTCTTCCGCCAGCCGGATGCGCAATTCGTGACGCCCGATAATCCCATCGGCCATGCCCTCACCCTCGGGCCGCTGGGGCTGACCATGGGACAGGCCCTGTCGCTGCCGATGATCGCGGGCGGGCTCGCGCTGCTGATCTGGCGCAGGCGGGCATGAGCGCGCTCAAGCCCCTGATCCTGCGCCAGATCGCGACCACCGGGCCGCTGAGCGTGGCCGAATACATGACGCTCTGCCTGCTGCATCCGCAGCACGGCTATTACACCACCCGCGACCCGCTGGGCGCGGCGGGCGATTTCACCACAGCGCCGGAGATCAGCCAGATCTTCGGCGAAATGCTGGGCCTCTGGCTTGCGCAGGTCTGGCTGGACCAAGGCGCGCCCATCCCCGTCACGCTGGCCGAGCTTGGCCCCGGTCGCGGCACGCTCATGGCCGATATCCTGCGCGCCACAAAACCCGTGCCGGGCTTCCACGCAGCGCTCTCGCTGCATCTCGTGGAAGCCTCACCTGTCCTGCGCGCGGCTCAGGCCGAAAAACTCGCAGCCTTCGCGCCGAGATCCCATGACAGCGCGGACAGCCTGCCCGATGCGCCCCTGTTGCTGGTGGCCAACGAATTTTTCGACGCTCTGCCCATCCGCCAGTTCCAACGCAAGGGCATGGCTTGGGCCGAGCGGATGGTGAGCGCCGCGAATGACACGCTGATCTTCGGCCTCGCCCCGCCTGCCCCGCTTGAGGCTCTGGCCGAGCGGCTCGACGACACGCAGGACGATCAGATCGTCGAGACCTGCGCCTCCGCCCGCGCCGTGCTCGACCCGATTGCCGCACGGATCAGCGCCCATGGCGGCGCGGCGCTGATCATCGACTATGGCGATTGGAACAGCCGCGGCGATACGCTGCAGGCGCTGCGCGGCCATGCCTATGCCGACCCGCTCGCCCATCCCGGCGAAGCGGATCTGACCGCGCATGTGGATTTCCGCGCGCTGGCACAGGCTGCGCACCCGCTGCGCGCCCATCCCCTGACCCCTCAGGGCGTGTTTCTCGAACGGCTGGGGATCACGGAACGCGCGCGGGTGCTGGCGCAGGGGCTGACCGGGGCGGCGCTGGAAACCCATATCGCCGCACATCGGCGCTTGACGCATCCGCAGGAAATGGGCCAGTTATTCAAGGTGCTTGCCCTGACCCAACCCCAAGCGCCCCCAGTGCCGGGAATTCTGTAATGACCTTGGAGATCCTGACCGCTGAGCCTCTCATGCCCCTGCGTCACGGGTTTTTCACGCGGCGCGGCGGGGCCTCGTCGGGGATTTTCGCGGGGCTGAATTGCGGGCCGGGCTCGTCCGACCAGTCCGAGAGCGTGCGGCTCAACCGCGCCCGCGTGGCCGAAGCGATGCAGGTCGCGCCCGATGCGCTGATCACGCTGCATCAGACGCATTCCGCAGATGTCGTGACCGTGACGGAGCCGCATGGCGGGGACGCGCCGCGCGCCGATGCGATGGTCACCAACCGGCCCGGTCTGGCCTTGGCGATCCTGACGGCGGATTGCCAGCCGGTGCTGTTCGCCGATGCCGAGGCTCAGGTCATCGGCGCAGCCCATGCCGGCTGGCGCGGGGCGCGCGACGGGGTGCTGGAAAACACTGTCGCCGCGATGGAGGCACTCGGCGCAAACCGCGCGGCCATCCGCGCAGTGATCGGCCCCTGCATCAGCCAGCGCGCCTATGAGGTCGGGCAGGAATTTCTTGAGAGCTTCCTTGACGAAGACCCAGAAAACACGCGGTTTTTCGCGAATGGTGCGCCGGAGAAATACCAGTTCGATCTGGTCGGATTCGGCCTCGATGCGCTGCGCAAGGCCGGTGTCGCGGATGCAAGCTGGATCGGCCAATGCACCTATAGCGACCCGGTGCGCTTCTATTCCTATCGCCGCTCCGTGCATGAAGGACAGGCCGATTACGGTCGGCTGATCTCGGCCATCTGCCTGTAACGCGCTGCCTTTGAATTTCCTTCATCTGGTCGTTCATGCGCCGGAATCGACCGCCATTGTCCTTGAGAACAAACCGAAGGCGAGAGCCGGGCCGAAGGACAGAGCAGATGACCGACACAACGACACAGCGCTGGATCGATGCCACGATCACCGAAATCGCAAAGGGCGTGCCCGTGCTGCCCTGGGAGCGCGCCGCCAAACGCCAGCGCTGCCTCGCTGCGGGCGAGGACAGAGAAAAATTCGAAAAGATCGCCGTTACTGCGGAATAAACCGAAACTTCATCTGTCGGTGAGAGTATCAGATGTGTAGTGAGTGAGCCGAGTCGATGTGGGTCGCCCAGAACAGCCTTGTTCTGGGCGACTTTCGTTTTGCACCCAATGCTGCCCGCCGCCGATCTGACGCCTTTCAAAAAGGCATTTTTTTCAGAGAACAGCGGACAGGCGCGGCGCGCTCAGATGCGCGCCACGCCGGCCATTACGCCGCGCGGGTCTCAGCCTCGACCAGCTGCGACGCTTTGCGCGCTTCGGTGGAAATCGCGATCTGGCGCGGCTTGAGCGCTTCGGGCAATTCGCGCGCGAGGTCGATATGCAGCATCCCGTCGATATGCCGCGCGCCCGTCACGCGCACGTGATCGGCCAGATGGAACCGGCGCTCGAAAGCCCGCGTGGCGATCCCGCGATGCAGATAGTCGCGCGCAGTCTCATCCTCGGTGGAGCGCCCGGTGACGACCAGCGCGCTTTCCTTGACCTCGACGCTGAGATCATCCGCCGCGAACCCGGCCACGGCGAGCGAGATGCGATAGGCGTTCTCGTCAGTTTTTTCAATGTTGTAAGGGGGGTAGCTGGGGGTCTGCAAATCGGCAGAGAGCACACGGTCCAGCATGTCGGCCATCCGGTCGAAACCGATCGAGGCACGGTAGAGAGGGGTAGGATCAAAACGACGCATGAGCATCCTCCTTTGAGCGATACAAGATTGGCGCGCCCTCCAGACTGGACGGGCGCTGTCAGGTCCATGTCGCGGGTCCATATCTGGCCCCCGGACGCGTCTGATCTGGGAATTGCCCCCCGGCCTGTCAAGACCCCCGCATGCTCACGGACGCAGGAAGCGCGCGCCCCCGCCGGTACTCATGACGCGCGGTTCTGACGCGCCCGCCGTCGGGGCCTGAATGAAGCGCTGGTCGCCTGCATCAAGTGCCGCGCGCAGCGTAGCGAGCCGCGGCCCGAGCGAGACCCCGAGCGAGACCGGACGCGCCGTCCCGCCGATATGGCCCGTCCCCATTGCCGAGACCACCGAAACGATATGCGGCCGCCCCTGCGACATCCCGAATACGGGCGCGCCCGAGGCCCCGAAATCGACCGAACAGCTCATCATCAGCACGCCGGTCGGATCGCGTTGCAGCACTTCGCAGCGCTCCTGCAGCGAGGGTGCCTGTAACCGCCCGCGCGCATAGGACACGACGCCGACTGTGTCGCCGCTCTGTGGCTCCGAATAGATGGCGAAAGGCGTGACGCCCATGGTGCGGATCGGATGCGTCAGTTCCAGCAGCGCCAGATCATGCGAGACATTGTCGATCTGGGTGCCCGCATCCGGGTGGTAGCGCGGATGCACGACCGAGCGCAGCACGCGCCCCTCTGCCGCCGCGCGCCCGTTGCGAAAGCCCGCGCGGAAGGTCAGATCCTGATCGGACGCCCGCGCGCCCGTCGTCTTGTCAAACAGGCAATGCGCCGCTGTGAGCACCAGCTTTTCGGAAATCAGCGCGCCGGTGCAATAGCCGCTGCGCCCGATATCAATCCGCCCGACGCCTTCCCATCCCTGCACCTGCAGCCCGGTTTCCAGCAATGTCAATGGCTTATCCTGCGCTGACACAGGGCTTGCGAGCCCCAGAGAGATCAAAAGAGCAAATGCCTTGCGCGGGGCCATGCCATCCTCCATCTGTGATGTGATGGTGCTACTCTGGCACTATGGCAGGAAAATGGCACTCAACGCAGAATCGGCACAGCCTGCTCTGATGCGAGCGCCGCCGGGCGCGGGCCGCCTGTCGCCCAGTCAAGCAACTCGACCGTATGCACCACCGGCAGCGCCGTGCCGGAGCCGATCTGCATCATGCAGCCGATATTGCCCGCCGCGATCACATC
>PXDM01000112.1 GCA_003565055.1 Paracoccaceae bacterium | reverse complement strand
TCATATCGCGGGCACGAATGGCAAGGGCTCGACGCAAGCAATGCTGCGCGCCGGGCTGGAAGAAACGGGCGCGCAGGTGCATGCCTATACTTCGCCACATCTGGCGCGGTTTCATGAGCGCATTCGTCTGGCCGGGACGCTGATTTCCGAGGAGGCGCTGAGTGCCTTGCTCGATGAATGTCTGGTGGCCAACGGGTCCGAAGCGATCACCTATTTCGAGATCACCACATGCGCGGCGCTCCTCGCTTTCGCCCGCGCTCCTGCCGATTTCACCTTGCTGGAGGTCGGGCTTGGTGGGCGGTTGGACGCGACAAATGTGATTGAGCGGCCTGCGCTTTGCGTGATCACGCCCATCAGCCTCGACCATCAGCAATATCTGGGCGAGACATTGCCCGAAATCGCAGGCGAAAAGGCCGGGATTCTGAAACGCGGCGTGCCTTGCGTTGTCGGTCCGCAGGACGCTGCTGCGTTGGAGGTGATCGAGGCGCGCGCCGCGCGTCTCGGAGCACCTTTGTTGGTGCATGGCCAACACTGGCATGTCGCCGCTGAGAACGGGCGGCTGGTTTATCAGGATGAAGACGGGCTGCTCGATCTGCCGCTTCCCAATCTCGCGGGGCCGCATCAGATTGAGAACGCCGGCATGGCCCTTGCGGGGCTACGTGCGCTCTGGCGCGGGGATGGCGCGGAGGCGGCAGTGACCCGCGCAAACTGGCCTGCGCGCATGCAGCGCTTGCGTCATGGGCCGCTGGTCGCACGTCTGCCGCAGGGGCGCATCTGGCTTGATGGCGGCCATAACCCTGCCGCGGGTCAAGCCATCGCGGCAACTCTCGCGGGGATGGGCGTGGCCCGCGTCTGGGTCATTTGCGGGATGCTCAACACCAAGGATGTGGCGGGTTTCATGCGCCCACTGGCTGAGGTCGCGCATCACCTTTACGCGGTCTCGATTCCCGGTGAAGCGGCGACCCTGAGCGCCGCGGCGACCGCCAGCGCAGCCAGAGCCACTGGTATTTCGGCGATAGAGGCAGAGAGCTTTGAGACTGCCCTGGAGGCGATCGCAGCACAGGACCCCTGCGCTCAGGTTCTTGTCTGCGGCTCGCTCTATCTGGCCGGACATGTTCTGCGGAAGGGTAGTTATTGAGATCGGAGCTTCCCAAAGCTCCGACCAATCGCGCCTCCTGCGCTCAGAAATTCATTCTGAGCCCTGCGCTGACATATGGCAAAACCCTGACGGCACCGAGGTTATCGCGGATAGCGTCGTCAATGTCGCCGCGCAGCTTGGCAAGGTCATCATCCGGCACCTCGTTATTGCGATCCCTGACCCGTGTCCTGAGACCCCCGGCATAAAGGACACCGGCATCCACGGACAGACCAAAGCGTGAGCCGAACAGGTTCGATCCGCTATATCCGACGGCCAGTTTTGGCATGATGCGGTTGCGGGTCCGGACGCGCGCGCGAACGTCTGCGTTCTCATAGTCCTCCCCGTCAATGGAGAGGCCTCCGGTCACTTCAGCGCTGAGCCGGTATTCGGAGAACAGCGCCCCGCCGGACAAGCGCCATCCGTTCTCGAAAGGATGATAGTCGATCACGGGGCCGATCCCAAAAGCCCGAAATGTGGCGTCAAAATCACCCTGTGAATCGCCTTCTTCGAACGTATCGCTTTCGGAAAAGCGCATTGTTCCGGCCAGAAATCGCACTTGCAGCCTGGGGTCGAGTTCGTAAGAAATATCGCCGGTTACACCAAGCGTGCTCACCCCGAGGCCAAGGCCCATCCGGCCATCCCCGAATTGCTGTGCATGCGCAGGTGTGGTGACAATCAGCGCCAGCGCGGCGGCTTTCAACATCGCATTCATTCTCAAAGGCTCCTGGAATCGGTTTTGGAGGGCAGCTCAACCCCGCCATCCATCCATGCAGACCCTTACGAAAGCGTTAAAAGAAAAAAGAAAAGCCCCATTTTCATGGGGCGTTTCCGAAAATTCGACTTTGTTTTCAGAGATCAGGTCACTGATACTGCGCGAGATAGGCGTAGAGGTCTTCGGCAGAGCCGCGCAGCCGGTGGTTCATGTTCGAGCGCGCCCGAGAATCCCCGGTGACCTCCCGCAAGTAACCGCTGGGGTCGTTGACAAAGGCCACGAAGGATTCTTCATCCCAGACAGTGCCCGCTTCGCCCGCAGCGACAATCGCGTTAGAAAAACGTGCATAGCCCTCATAGGCCCCGGCCTGACGGCCAACCACGCCCCAGAGATTTGGCCCCGTCGGTGCAAGACGATGGATCACGGTTCCATCCGGATCAACCACCCCGTGGCAAGACGCGCATTGGCGGAAATTGGCTTCCCCTTCCGAGGCATCACCACTGGGCTCCGCGAAAGCCGCGAAAGGCGCCGCGCAGAACGCAGCAAATGCGAATGTCTTTAGCTTCGACATGTAAGTCTCCCTGTTCCCGAGGCATTCGACCCAGACGGTGCAGGCCGAATCTCACCCCCGTATGGGGTAGACCTTAGAGTTTTAAGCGCTTTGTGCAAGTCGACAAAAGATGGATGCCCATGATGTGACCAGTCGGGGCGATTGCGTCGAAGGCTGCAGACGCAAAACGCCGCCCGCAGCAGGGCGGGCGGCGCGTCGCAAGGTGCAGAGCAGGTTATGGCAGTGCAGGGATCTCGATATTCGGCATCTCGCCGGTCAGCGCATCCATGAACGCCACGAGCGCACCGAGTTCATCTTCGGTGAAATCCTGCCCCAGCATCTGCTGGCCCATCAACTGGATCGCATCGGTCAGATTGTCGACCGAGCCATTGTTGAAATAGGGATAGGTCACCGCGACATTGCGCAAGGTGGGCGTGCGGAAGGCGAACATATCTGCCTCATCGCCAGTCACGAGGAAGCGGCCCTCATCCGTCGAACCCGGCAATTCGAAACGGTGGAAATTGCTGTCCGTCAGGGCAGGCCCGTTATGGCAGGCCACACAGCCCGCGTCGACAAACAGCTTCATCCCGTCGACCTGCTGATCGCTCATCGCCTGCACATCACCTGCAAGAAAGCGGTCCAGCGGCGAATTGGGCGTGTTCAGCGTGCGCTCAAAAGTCGCAATCGAGAGCGCGACATTCTCCTGATTGATCGGATCGGGATCATCCGGGAAAGCGGCACTGAAATGCTCATGATAGATCTCGAATTCCTTCAGCCGCTCGATCGCCTCGGCCAGCGTCATGTTCATCTCGATATCGGCCTCGATGGGCCCCAGCGCCTGCCCTTCCAGATCAGGTTCGCGCCCGTCCCAGAATTGCGACCCGAGGAAACCCGAGTTCAGCACAGTTGGCGTGTTGCGCTCGCCCACCTGACCGCCATGACCGACAGCGCGCGGGATCCTGTCGGCCCAGCCGAGTGCGGGGTTGTGGCAGGTCGCGCAGGAAATCACCCCGGACGCCGAGATGCGCGGTTCAAAGAACAACATCTTGCCCAGCTCGATCTTCTCGGGCGTCATGGTATTGTCTGCCGGGATGGGGGGCAGATAGGGAAGCGGCTCGAAGAAATCCATGTATTCCGCGATGTCATCGGCATGGACAGCAGTAGCGCTCAGCACCAACGCCATGGCGGTCGCGCCAATGCGGTGAAGGTGTTTGGGGAACATGTGTGCCTCCTGTTCATAGGACTTGGTTGCTGTTTCGCGCGGTTGCGAACAGGTCTAGCAGAGCAGAGATTTCGCGCCTTGATCTGCATCAAGACTTAGATTTGTTCTAAGGCATTTTTGCTGATCCGCTGGGCGCTCAGATTTGTGGGGGCCAGGGCCGCTCTTGATCCGCTGCGACCCAGGCCGTCACCCAATCGGGAAGCGCGGGGGCATCGACCGGGCGTCCCATGGCGCGCAGGACATCTGCGGTCGGCACGATTCCTTGCGCCGAGGTGATGGCATTGCGGATCAGGATGTGATTGGCGCAGACATCCCCTTTCCACATGGATTGCTCGACATAGAAGAAACGCTTATCCCAGCCGATACAGCGCGAGCGCAGCTCGAAGCGCTCGAAGGCGCGGATGCGCTGGCGGTAGCGCGTGGTGTTGCCAGCGACCGTAATCCCCCAGCCTTGCGCCCGCAGGACCGCGATGAGACCCGTGCGATGCGCCATCGGGATCCGGCCCAGATCGTAGAGTGTCAGCGTCCGACCATTGTTCAACTCGATCCAGGGGTCGAGATCCCAGGGCCAACAGCGATGATGCGAGATATGAGTCGCGCAGAGATCAAGCGGCGGGGCATTGCGGAACTTGATGACTTCCTTGAGAAAACGGAAAATCGGATACATTTTGAGGGCACTCCTTCGCTCATATGCTCGGTGCCCTGCGAGACTGGTCTGGTCAAGGCCGGTCGTGGCGTCACGCGCTGTGCGGCTGAGCCAAGGCGATTGGGGGCGCTCGCGCCCCCTCTTTCGGCTTCGCCTCAATTCACCCCCTGAGGATATTTGGGCAAAGATGAAAGGGCGCGCGTGAAACCAGCCGCGTCCGGGGGGCGCTTATTGCGCGAAAGCTGCGGATGCGCCCCAGAGTTCGCGCAGGCGCGCGTCGCGACCACAGCCTTCGCGGTAGCGCTTATAGGCGTCGCGCCGCTCGATCCAGCCGAAGCGCGTCAGAGTGCGCTCGGTCGAATTGGCGTAATTCTGGTGGAAATCATCTGCCGGGTAGAAGGTCGCGTCAGCGCGCACGGGCGTGACGATAGCGCGGCCGAGTTCGGCCTCGGCAGCGGCGATGGCGGCTTCGGCCTGCGCAGTCTGTGACGGTGTCGCGAAGATCGCCGTGGTGTAATGCGGGCCACGGTCGCAGAATTGCCCGCCCGCATCGGTCACGTCCACCGAGCGCAGGAAGAGATGCAGGATCTGGTCATAGCTGATCTGAGCGGGGTCGAACGTGATCTGTGCGACCTCCAGATGGTCAGTGCGACCGCGCGCGACATCGTCATAGCTCGGGTCGGGCGTCGTGCCGCCCGCGAAGCCGACCTGCACATCAGTCACGCCTGCGACCCGGCGGAAATCGGATTCGACGCACCAGAAGCAGCCCCCTGCGACCAGCGCAGTCTGAGTTGATTGCGCGAGCGCGGGACTGAAGCTGGCGGTAAGAGCGAAGAGAGCAAGAGCGAGAGCGCGCAGGGACATGGGAAGACTCCGGTAGGCTTAGCAGTGATATAGAGCGCGGCCGGGGGCAGCGGCTCACAAGGTGGTGAGGCGCGCGCAGCCCAAAGCCCCCGATGCGTACGGGTGGGCTTTGGGCAAGTTGTGATCAGACCGGCAGCCCGCGCATCAGGCGGGGCAGCTCGCCCGTCAGTCCTGCGGCCTCGCGCATGAAGCGGCGGCGCAGCGGCGGCAGGGCGCTGACAGCCCCCATGCCCAGATCGCGCAACCCGCGCAGCAGGGCGTTGTCATTGGAAAAGAGCCGATTCACGCTGTCGGTGCCGACCGCCATGATCATCGTGTCGAAACGTCGCCACTGTTGATAGCGCTCCAGCACGAGCGGGTTTGCGATATCTTCGCCCCGCCGGGCGGCCCCGGCGATGACTTCGGCGAGCGCGGCCACATCGCGCAGGCCGAAATTGAAGCCCTGGCCGGCAATCGGGTGCATGCCATGCGCTGCGTCCCCCACCAGCGCCAGACGCGGGCCGATGAAGCTGTTGGCAATCGTCAGTTTCAGCGGATAGGCGTAGCGCGCGCCCGCCAGCGCGATTTCGCCCAGAAAATCGCCGAACCGGGGGCGCAGCGCATTCAGGTAATCCGCATCGGACAACGCGTGGATGGCATCCGCCTGTTCGGTGCGCTCGCTCCAGACAATGGAGCTGCGATTGCCCGGCAGCGGCAGGATCGCCAGCGGACCCGCGGGCATGAAGAACTGATGCGCGATGCCGTGATGGGGCAGGGCGTGGTCGATGGCGCAGACGAGTGCTGTCTGGCCATAGTACCAGCCCGTCCGCCGGATGCCAGCGCGCTGCGCCGTGCCACTGTCGCGCCCGTCGCAGCCGATGAGCAGCCGCGCGGTCATCTCGCGCCCGTCTTCCAGCGTCACAGTGATGCCCTGCGCCTCTGTGCTTTGGGCCGTCACACGGGCCTGCGCGTGATGGGTGATCTGCGGATGGACCGTGATCGCATCGAGAAGCGCGCGGCGCAGGTAGCGGTCTTCGAGCATATGGCCCATCGGGCCTTCTTCCAGCTCAGCCGCGTCGAAATGCAGGAAGAAGGGCGCGGCCCCTTCGCCCGCGCGGCCGTCGCTGGCTTTGACCTGCAGGATGGGCTGCGCGTGATCTGCAACCTTGTCCCAGATCCCCAGTGCGCTCAGCACGCGGCTGGAGCCCAGCGCCAGCGCATAGGAGCGCCCGTCGAATTCGGGGTCTTTGCGCATATCCGTGGGCAGAGCGTCAAGCACCGCGATGCGCAAGCCCGCCTGCGCCTGCGCGAGCGCGAGGGCCAGCGCCGGGCCATTCAGTCCGCCGCCCACAATGAGAATGTCAGTGTCATGTGTCATGCGCGAATTATGAGCCATTGGCGGGGATTGTCCATGCGGCAAAAGCGTGGGTCTTCCCATTTTCGCGCGCGCCGCCTAGGCTGCGACAAAACGCGCAGCGGGTTGCATGAGGGTGGGATGGACAAGAAGGTGTTGCGCCTCTCGGCGGCAGAACTGGGGCGGCGGGTCGGTGCGGGCACGCTCTGTCCGCTGGAGCTGACCGAAGCCTATCTGGCCGCGATCGAGGATCACCCGATGGGCGGGCGCATCTATGCCCGCACCACCCGCGCCCGCGCACTGACCGAAGCGATGGCCGCGCGCTCGCGGGCGCGCAGCGGGCGGCGTGTCGGGCCGCTCGACGGCGTGCCGATGTCGTGGAAGGATCTCTTCGACACAGCGGGCGTGGCCACGGAATCGGGCACGGCGCTGCTCAAGGGCCGCGTGCCCGAGGTCGATGCGGCGATCCTGCAGGTGATGACGCGGGCGGGCACGATCTGTCTGGGCAAGACCCATCAGACCGAATGCGCCTATTCGGGGCTGGGGCTGAACCCGGTGACAGCGACGCCGCCCTGCTACAATGACCTCGAAGCCGTGCCGGGGGGGTCGTCCTCGGGGGCGGCCACGTCAGTTGCCTTCGGGCTCGCGCCGCTCGCGATGGGCTCGGATACAGGCGGCTCTGTGCGCATCCCGGCCGCCTGGAATGATCTGGTGGGGCTCAAGACCACCTCAGGGCGTATCACGCTTGAAGGCGTCGTGCCGCTTGCGCCGAAATTCGACACGGCGGGGCCGCTTGCGCGCAGCGTTGAGGATTGCGCGCTGGCGCTGGCGGTCATGGAGACACGCCCCGCCCCCGACCTGCGCGGCGCGAGCATTGAGGGGCGGCGCTTTCTGGTGCTGGAAGGCGCGCCGTTCGAGGATATCCGCCCGCCCGTGCTGGACGGGTTCTGCGAGGCCGTGACGCTTCTGGAGCGCGCGGGCGCGAAGGTCAGCCACGCCACCTTGCCGCCGGTCGAGGCCGCACTCGCGCTCTCGGCCATCATCTATACGCCGGAATGCTACGCGGAATGGCGCGATCTGATCGAGGCAAATCCGGATGTGATGTTTGCGCCCGTGCTGGAGCGCTTCCGCTCCGGGCGCGCGCATCTGGCGAGCGATTATGTCGCTGCCTGGGCCGCGCTAACGCAGCATCGCGCGGAGTATCTCGCGTCGGTCGCGGGCTATGATGCGGTGATCCTGCCGACTGCGCCGAATCTGCCGCCCAATGCCGCGCGTCTGATGCGCGATCACGCCTATTTCACGACCGAGAACCTGCTGACATTGCGCAACACACGGATCGGCAACCTGCTGGGGCTCTGCGCGCTGACCCTGCCTGCGGGACGGCCCTCGGTAGGGCTGAGCCTGATGTGCCCACCGATGCAGGAGGACCGCTTGCTGCGGCTTGGCGCAGCGGTGGAGGCGGTGTTGCAGGGGTGATTGACGGAGCAGTGAGCGGAGGAATGCGGCAGATCGCGCTGTGCGCGGTGGTCCGTGGGACATGATCGAAGCACCAGATTTGCGCGACTGAAACCTTGATCGACAGCGCTTTCAAAGCGCGCGGGCGAAAGCTCTGCCGTCGTATATCCAACAAACCCGCAGCTTGGGCGCATCCTTCCTCTACCCAAGAGCCAGCGTCATCTCTGGTGTCTGAACCTCGTCATGCGAAGGCCCTATCCGGGGATGGTGGCGTGACGCCGTTGATGAACGCGACGCCTTCGATGACTTTGGCGAGATGGGCAAATGCAACAAGCTCACGCAAACTTTCTGCGCCCGCGCGCCAGAAGGCAAGCGGCGCGTGAAACGCGGCGCGGGGGCGGGCGGGAGGGCCTTCTGGCGCGCGCTTACAGCGCTGCGGCAAGGCGTGCGCCCTGATCAATCGCGCGTTTCGCGTCCAGCTCCGCCGCCTTGTCAGCGCCACCAATCACATGCGCGGACCGGCCCGCGCGGTGCAATGCGTCGAAGAGATCGCGCATCGGTTCCTGCCCGGTGCAGAGCACGATTGTATCCGCCTCTAGCAGCACCTCCTCCCCGTCGCGCCGGACGACCAGCCCTTGATCAGTGATCCGCAGATATTCCATCCCGCCCAGCATCCGCACCTCTTTGAGCGCCAGCGCCGCGCGGTGGATCCATCCTGTCGTCTTGCCGAGCCCCTTTCCCGGCTTGCCCGGTTTGCGCTGAACCAGTGTCACGACCCGCGCCGGGGCCGCGGGCTCCGGACCCTGCGGCGCGAGGCCACCGGGCGCGCTCGCCGGATCGGCCACACCCCATTCGCGCCGCCACAGGTCGATATCCTCTGCCGCACTCGGCCCGGCATGGGTCAGATATTCGGCCACATCAAAGCCGATCCCACCTGCGCCAAGGATCAACACGCGCGCCCCGACCGGCGCCTTGCCGCGCAGGACATCGAGATAGCTCAGCACATGCGGCGCCCCCTGCCCGTCGATCTGCGGGTCGCGCGGCGCGACACCCGTGGCCAGAATCACCTCGTCAAAGCCCTGCAACGCGGCCTCTGTCGCGCGGGTCGAAAGCCGCAGCGCCACATCAGAGCGCGCGATCTGCCCTGTGAACCAGTCGACCAGCCCGTGAAACTCCTCCTTGCCGGGGATCACACGGGCCATGTTCAACTGCCCGCCGATCTGGTCATCGGCCTCGAACAAGGTCACGTCATGGCCACGCTGATCTGCAACCAGAGCCGCCATCAGCCCTGCCGGCCCGGCCCCGACCACGGCCACGCGCTTGGGCGACGCGGCAGGCGTGTAGCGCAGCTCCGTTTCATGGCAGGCGCGCGGATTGACGAGGCAGGAAGACACCTTG
>PXDM01000449.1 GCA_003565055.1 Paracoccaceae bacterium | reverse complement strand
GGAACCCGGCCCCGCCGCGTCCGCGCAGACCCGATTGCTTCATCTCGTCGATGATCCAGTCGCGCCCTTTCTCGAGGATTTTCTTCGTCCCGTCCCAATGCCCCCGCGCAATCGCCCCTTTGAGCGAGCGGTCATGCATCCCGTAGATATTGGTGAAGATGCGGTCCTGATCCTTGAGCATATGCTTACCCTCTCATACCGCCTAGCGTTCGCCCTGCCGGGCGCGCCAGACGCGGAATGTCACGATCAGCGCCCAGGCGAAAGCCGCCAGCGCTGCGAAATCTATCAAAAAGGCGAAACGGGCCTGCCAGCCATATTCCCGCCCGATCCATTGCAGAACGACCCAGCCCACAATCGCCACGCACATCACCAGCGCTGCAAGCCGGGCCTGCCGCGCCTGTGCCATCTCGCGTGGCGTTGCCTTGGTCATTCACACGCCCCTTCGGTCACTGCCGTTTCGAGAATTCGGTCTCGCCACCATCAGCGAGAATCTTCGCCTGCGCGACCCAGTCATCGCGGCTCACACGTCCACGGAACCCCTCAAGGTTCTCATCCACCCAGGCCACTTCATCCGCGCCCCAACTGGCCACCTGCCAGAAATGGAACACACCGAGGCTGTTGAGCAATTTCTCGAGCTTCGGGCCAACGCCCTTGATCAGCTTCAGATCATCCGCCGCGCCCTTGGCCTCAGTCAGCATTTCGGGCTTGGTGCCAATGTCTGGATCGGGGGCAGCGCCCTTCGCGCCCTTGGCTTCGGGCTTGGCCTTGGATTTCGCTTGGGCCTCCTGCTTGCTCACGCCCGTCGTGTCGACAGGCTTGTCGGCCGCAGGCTTGGGCTCCTTGGCTTTCACGGTTTTCTGGGACGCCTTCGCATCAGCCGGGCGGCCTTGCCACGGCGTCACCAGCGGAACTTCGGGGCCATCAATCCGCTTGAGCGTATCCCCGATCCGCGTCGCGAGCGCGACCGAGCCGTTCTGCGCCTCGCCCGTGTAATCCTTCAGCACTGTCACACCGCCCAGAGGCTCCGACGAGAAGCGCCCATTCTGCGGCCCCGGCACAGGCACTTTGCCCGCCGCCATCTCGTCGAGCAATTTCGCGAAACCATCGGCAGTCAGGTCCTCGTAATAATCCTTGCCGATCTGCGCCATGGGCGCGTTCGTGCAGGCCCCGAGACATTCGACCTCTTCCCATGAGAACTTGCCGTCAGCAGAAAGTTGGAAGGGCTGCGGCGCAATCTTCTCGCGGCAGACCGCGATCAGATCCTCGGCCCCGCAGATCATGCAGGAGGTCGTCCCGCAAATCTGGATATGTGCCACGGAACCAACGGGTTGCAGCTGGAACATAAAGTAGAATGTCGCCACTTCCAGCGCCCGGATATAGGCCATGTCGAGCATACCAGCAACATGCTCAATCGCCGCGCGGGTCAGCCAGCCCTCTTGCTCCTGAGCGCGCCACAGAAGCGGGATGATGGCCGATGCCTGACGGCCTTCGGGATATTTCGTGATCTGCGCTTCGGCCCAAGCCTGATTGTCGGGCGTGAAGGCAAAAGAGCCGGGTTGGTCAGGGTGCAAACGGCGTAGCATTAGCGATCAATCTCTCCGAACACCACATCAAGCGTGGCGATGATGGCGGACACATCCGCAAGCTGATGACCTTTGGACAGGTAATCCATCGCCTGCAGATGCAGATAGCCGGGCGCGCGCAGTTTGGCGCGGTAAGGTTTGTTGGTGCCATCGGCGACCAGATAGACGCCGAATTCACCCTTGGGCGCCTCGACAGCCGCGTAAACCTCGCCTGCGGGCACATGGAAACCTTCAGTATAGAGCTTGAAATGATGGATCAGCGCTTCCATCGAGGTCTTCATCTCGCCACGCTTGGGCGGCGTGACCTTGCCGCGCGCCAGAATATCGCCCTGCCCCTCGGGCGCGCGCAGTTTTTCAATGGCTTGCAGGATGATCTTCGTCGATTCCCGCATCTCGGCCATGCGCACCAGATAGCGGTCATAGCAATCGCCATTCTTGCCGATGGCAACCTGAAAATCGAACTCGTCATAGCATTCATAGGGCTGCGCGCGACGCAAATCCCACGCCATGCCAGAGCCGCGCACCATCACGCCCGAGAAGCCCCAATCGAGCGCATCCTGCTGGCTCACCACGCCAATGTCACAGGTGCGCAGCTTGAAAATGCGGTTTTCGGTCAGGAGCCCGTCAATGTCATCAAGCACTTTCGGGAAATGCTGCGCCCAGGCCTCGATATCGTCGAGCAACGCGGGCGGCAGGTCCTGATGCACGCCACCGGGCCGGAAATAGGCCGCATGAAGCCGCGCACCGCAAGCGCGCTCATAAAAGACCATGAGCTTCTCGCGCTCCTCGAACCCCCAGAGCGGCGGCGTCAGGGCACCGATGTCCAGCGCGCCTGTCGTCACGTTGAGCATATGGCTCAGCACACGTCCGATCTCGGAATAGAGCACCCGGATAAGCGAGGCCCGGCGCGGCACCTCGACCCCGGTCAGCCGCTCGATGGCCAGACACCAGGCATGTTCCTGATTCATCGGGGCCACGTAATCGAGCCGGTCCAGATAGGGCAGGTTCTGCAGATAGGTGCGGCTCTCCATCAGCTTCTCGGTGCCGCGATGCAACAAGCCGATATGCGGGTCACAGCGCTCCACGATCTCGCCGTCAAGCTCCAGCACCAGACGCAAAACCCCATGGGCTGCAGGGTGTTGCGGGCCGAAGTTGATGTTGAAATTGCGGATCTTCTGCTCCGCAGTCGCAACCGTGTCAAAATCCTTGGAGCCGTCCATCATGTGGTTCCCTTGTCATTCATGTCCCGCTTGGCGGGTCTGTCCCAGAAGCGGCGGCGCAGCGGTGGCAGAGCCAGTAGCGGCCCGAAAATCGCCAGCCAGAAACCCTTGCGCAATGCACTCATGCCGCTGCCCCCATCTGCAAACTGCGCTGCCAGCTCGGCGGCAAAGCGCCGAAGCGCGCGGCCACGAAGTCATATTGCGGGCGCAGGAAGGCGACCGCACGCGCATGGCGCTCCGCATCAAGCGTCGCGGGCGCGCCCGCATGGATACGCCGTTCCGTATCGAAGCGTTTCGGTGCTATCCCCAGAAACGACGTCAGCCGCGCGAGGCCCTGTTTCGAGAACAGGTCCTCCTGAAACATCACCAACAGGTGCTTGGGATCGAAGGCCGCATCCAGCCGCACCAGCGTATCCGCGTAATCACCACGGACCACCGCGCGCTCTTCGCGCCCCGCAAGCGCCGCATCCATCAGCGCCAGCGCCTTGCGCTCATATTGCGACTCATCCTTCACGCGCCGCCGCGCATTCATGCGCAACTGGCTCCAGAGCCGCTCGACCGGATCGCGCAGCAGGTAGACGATGCGCAAATTCGCTGCAAGCCGGGCAATCCGACGCAGCATCTGCACAGACAAGAGCCCATAGGCCGGGGTAATGTCGCCCACCAGTCGCCCATTGCCACGCCCGTGATGCAGATAATCGAGATAGGCCGCATCATCGCGCCCGCGCAAAGCCAGCACCGAGAGCCAGTCGCGCAAATCCTGCTTGCGGGTCAACAGACGTGCATCCTCGGGTCGCGCTTCGAGCCGCGACAGCTCGGCCTCGCGACCCGCGATCTGGTCGTCGAAACTGTCATTCTGCACGGTGTTGAAGTAATGCAACTCCTTGATCGAGCGCATCCAGCAATCGGGATGACGGCGCAGATAGGCGTAGAGCCAGCTTGTGCCCGCCTTGGTTGCGCCCACGCAGATCATATGTGCGACAGTATCCGTCACGCGCGCTTGTCACCTGTCTTTTCGTCACCGGGAAGGATGTAATCGGCCCCTTCCCATGGCGACATGAAATCGAATTGGCGATATTCCTGCACCAGATTGACCGGTTCATAGACGACGCGCTTGAGCACCTCGTCATAGCGGACTTCCGTGTAGCCTGTGGTCGGGAAATCCTTGCGCAGCGGATGACCGCGAAAGCCGTAATCCGTGAGGATTCGCCGCAGGTCCGGATGGCCGGAGAACAGGATACCGAACATGTCGAACACTTCACGCTCGAACCAGTTGGCGGAGCGGTGCAATTGCGTGATCGACGGGACGATCTCGTCCTCGGCGACGGGCAGTTTCACTCGGATGCGCTGATTGAGATGCATCGACAGAAAATGATAGACCACTTCAAACCGTTTGCGCTGGCCGGGGCGGTCAATCGCCGTGATATCCACCAAAGTCGTGAAACGCATATTCTCGTCATGCTGCAAAAAGCGCACGAGCTTGGTCAGTTGTGTCAATGTGGTCTGCACGGTCAGCTCGGCGAAAGCGACCTCATGCCCGCTCAGCGCATCGCTCATCCGCATCTCGAGCAGCGCCGCGAGTTCGTTCAAAGCCTCGGACATTTGCGCTCCTATCTGACCAATGTGCCGGTGCGACGGATCTTGCGCTGCAATTGCAGCACACCGTAAAGCAGCGCCTCGGCCGTGGGGGGGCATCCGGGCACGTAGATATCGACCGGGACAATCCGGTCACATCCGCGCACCACCGAATAGCTGTAATGGTAATAGCCCCCGCCATTCGCGCAGGAGCCCATCGAGATCACATAGCGCGGCTCTGGCATCTGGTCATAGACCTTGCGCAGCGCGGGCGCCATCTTGTTGGTGAGCGTGCCCGCCACGATCATCAGATCCGACTGGCGCGGAGTTGCGCGCGGCGCCGTGCCGAAGCGCTCGATATCGTAGCGCGGCATGGCGACGTGGATCATCTCGACCGCGCAACAGGCCAGGCCAAAGGTCATCCAATGCAGCGAGCCATTGCGCGCCCAGTTGATGATATCCTCGGTCGAGGTCAGCAGAAACCCCTTGTCCTGCAATTCGCGATTGAGCGCTTGTGTGGCGACTTCGCGATCCGCGCCCGCCGTGTTGGCCCCGGTCATCACTCCCATTCCAGTGCCCCTTTCTTCCATTCATAGGCGAAACCGATGGTCAGCACCCCGAGGAACACCATCATCGACCAGAAGGCCGTCATCGACATCTCCGAGAAGGACACAGCCCAGGGAAAGAGAAACGCGATCTCCAGATCGAAAATGATGAACAGGATCGCGACGAGGTAGAAGCGCACATCGAACTTCATCCGCGCATCATCGAAGGCATTGAAACCGCATTCATAGATCGAGTTCTTTTCCGGGTCCGGATTGCGCACGGCAATCACGATGGCCGAGAGCATCAGAACCAGCCCGAGAGCGATTGTGATCCCTGCAAAAACCATGATCGGCAGGAAGGATTCAAATACAGCGTCCACCTTTTGCTCCTCTTGCGCGCGAGTAAGGCCCATGTCGTGAGGCCGCGCCAAGCGACGCATCGCCGTGGCTCCTTTGATGATTTACTCTTGCTATGGGCCTGGGTCAACTCGGCCCCGGCCACTTCTTTCGGAAAATCCCATTTTCGCATGCAATTGCATACACATGCTGGTGAAGCACAAAGCAGCATGCGCTATCGCTTACGCAAAAAGATAGGGGATGCCAGAAACTTGCCGGTTTTTTTCGCGTGCAACACGGATCAGGAGGCCCATCCCGGTGCGCGCCGCTCGAAGAAAGCTGCGACACCTTCGCGCGCCTCCGCTCCCTCCCAACACGCCGCGAGTTCCTCAATCGAATGATCCACGACCTCAGGCGAGATTTGCCCGCCGAGATGGAGCGCCAGCGCCTTGGCGCGCGCAACAGCCCCCGGCGCGCAGGCGAGATAGGGCGCGACCTCGGCCTCTATCGCCGCGTCGAGATCCTCCATCGCGACAGAGCGCGCCAGAAGATCGAGCGAGACGGCGTCCCGCGCTGAAAAAACACGCGCCGACATGAAGACGCGCCGCGCCCGGCCCTCACCCATCCGCGCGAGCACATAAGGGCCGATGGTCGCGGGGATCAGGCCAAGCCGCGTCTCCGTGAGCCCGAATTTTGCGCCCTCGACGCCGATTGCAATGTCACAGACCGCCATCATACCAATCCCGCCGCCAAAAGCCTGCCCCTGAATCCGCCCGATCAGAGGTTTGGGCATCTGGTTGAACGCGCCGAGCATCGCGGCGAGTTTCGACGCCTCGCGCATCCGTGTCGCCCGGTCCGCCTCCATCTGCGCGCGCATCCAGCCCAGATCGCCGCCTGCGCAGAAACTCGCGCCTGCCCCTGTCAGCACGACGACGCGCACGCCCGGATCGGCCCCGAGTTGCTGCGCGGCCTCGGTCAGTTCCGCGATCATCTGCGCGTCGAGCGCATTGTGTTTTTCAGGTCGGTTCAGCGTCAGCAGCGTCACGCCACGCGCATCAGTTGTCAGCGTCACAGTCTCAAACATCGCGCTCTCCCTGTCGCATTTGCCGCGCAAGCCCAGCCGCTTGCGCCAACACTGCCGCATCCAACCCCGTGTGCCAGCCCCGCGCCTCCAGCCAGGCGGCCAGCGCTTCAGTGGCGAGGTTGCCCGCAGCGCCCGGCGCATAGGGACAGCCACCCAAGCCCCCGACCGCCGCATCGAAAACCCGCAGCCCGAGCACCAGCGCGGCCTCCACATTCTCCAGCGCGCGCCCGGCCGTGTCGTGAAAATGCCCGGCGAGGGTCTGCGCGGGCAGCACCTCCAGCACCGCCTGCAGCATCGCCGTCACCCCCACCGGCGTCGCGCGCCCGATCGTGTCGCCGAGGCTGATCTCATAGCAGCCCATCGCCTGCAACTTCGCGGCCACCTGCGCCACGGCCTGCGGCGGTGTCGGCCCGTCAAAGGGACACTCGACCACGCAAGACACATAGCCCCGTACTGGCAGCCCAGCGGCCTGCGCGCCTTTGGCGACCTCCGAGAACCGCGCGAGACTGTCTTCGATGCTGCAATTCAGATTGGCGCGGCTGAACCCTTCAGAGGCCGACGCAAAGATTGCCACCTCATCCGCGCCGGCCTTGAGCGCATCCTCCAGACCGCGCGAATTGGGCGCAAGTGCAGCGTAGCGCAGCCCGGGCGCGCGGCGGATCAGGCGCAGGACCTCGCCGGAACTCGCCATCTGCGGCACCCATTTCGGGCTCACGAAACTCGCAACCTCGATGCGCCGGAACCCCGCGCGCGACAGACAATCGACCAGCGCGACCTTCTCTGCGACCGGGATCAAGCGCGGTTCATTCTGCAACCCGTCGCGCGGGCCGACCTCGAAAATCTCGACATCCCTCATGGCTCACCCCTCCGGCGGTGGATAGAATTCACGCAGATACAGCTCCGGCACGCCGTCCCGCGCCTGAGCCCGCGTGAAAGCAGGCCGCGCCGCGCATTGCGCGAGATAGCCGCGCGCGCCCTCGGGCAGTTGCACGAAGCGCTGCGCGAGCCAGACCGCATATCCAAGCGCGATATCGGCCACAGAGAAACGCCCCGCCACCCAATCCGGCCCGACCGCCGCAAGCGCATTCTCCAACCGCCGCGCTTCAAGCCGCATGACAGTCTCAGACCGCATCTCGGCGGCGCGCAAGACGATGTGATGCTGCGTCAGATTGGCCAGATGCGCGCCGAGCGTCTCCGCATAATGCAGCCCCTGCAGGAACGCCGCACGCTCCGGTGCCGTCTCCGCAATGCGCAAGTCCGGGGCCAGCCGCTCGGCGAGGTAAAGCAGGATCGCCCCGCTTTCACTGAGCGTTTGGCCTTCGATCTCAATCGCAGGCACGCGGCCCGCAGGCGAGCGCGCCAGATGCGCAGGCGCACGCAAACTGCGGTCGAAAAATGAGCATGCAATCAGCTCATAAGGCGCGCCGATCTCCTCAAGCGCCCAGAGCACCCGAAACGACCGCGACTGCGCCACATGCCAGAGCCGGATCACCACCCTGCCCCATTTTCTTGCTGAAAATACTCAATGCGACGCCTGCGCCAAAGCAAAGCGCCAGAGCAACTGGCCCGCCTCACGCCTCAGGCTCCAGCCCGACCAGCGCGGCCCCGGCCTCGACCTGCGCGCCGGGGCCCACCAGAACTTCGGCCACGCAGCCGTCACGTGCAGCGACAAGCGTGTGCTCCATCTTCATGGCCTCCAGCGTCGCCAACCGGTCACCTTCGCGCACAGCCTCGCCTGCGGCCACGAACACAGCTTTCACAAGGCCCGGCATCGGGGCCAGGACGACATCGGCATGTGCGCCCGCCCCGGTCTGGCGCGCAAGGGGGTCGCGCAGATCAAACAGGCGCGGCACCGCCCCGAAGAGCGCGATCTGCCCCTCCAGGCGCGCGCCCCGCACCAGCCCCGGCGCGCCTGCGACCCGCAGCCCGCCCGACTCTGCGACGACCGCCATCTCTTCGCCCGCGACAGCTACACGCGCCGCGCGCGGCCCGGTCACAGCGATCCTTACGTCTTCGCCCTCCAGCCCGACAGTCTGCCAAAACGGCCCCGACAGGCTGAACCCGGCCAGCGGATCGCTGAGTTCCGCCAGATCAATCGCCAAAGCCGCAGCCGCCGCCCATTCCCACCCCGCGCGCTCTGGCAGGGAGGTCAGCGTCACAAGATCGCACCCGATCAGCCCTGTATCAACCCGCCCTTCGCGAAACCCGGCATGGCGTGTCAAAGCCCCGAGAAAGCCCAGATTGGTCACGCATCCCGCGACCTCCGTGGCCGCGAGCGCGGCTTCAAGCCGTTTGAGCGCCACGGCCCGGCTCGGGCCATGCGTGATGATCTTGGCGATCATCGGATCATACCACGGGCTGATCGCATCGCCCCCCCGCACCCCAGTATCAACGCGCGCGTCATCGGGGAACGCCAGATGCCCCAGACGTCCAGTCGCGGGCAGAAAGCCTGCGGGCACATCTTCCGCATAGAGCCGCGCCTCGAACGCATGGCCCGAAATGGACAGCGCCTCTTGCCCACAGGGCAACCCTTCGCCCGCCGCGACCCGCAATTGCCACTCCACGAGGTCGATCCCGGTGATGGCTTCGGTCACCGGATGCTCGACCTGCAGGCGCGTGTTCATCTCCATGAACCAGAACCCGTCCGGGCGCAGGCCGCGACTGCCATCCACGATGAATTCCACTGTGCCCGCGCCCGCATAGCCAATGGCCTTGGCCGCGCGCACTGCTGCGTCGCCCATCGCAGCACGCATCTCGGGCGTCATGCCGGGGGCCGGGGCTTCCTCGATGACTTTCTGATGTCGACGCTGCAAGGAGCAGTCCCGCTCGAAAAGATGCACGGCATCGGTGCCGTCCCCGAAGATCTGCACTTCGATATGGCGCGGCTGCGTGATGTATTTCTCGATCAGGACCGCCTCATTGCCGAAAGCCGTCGCGGCCTCGCCCTTGGCGCTCTCCAGCGCCGCCATGAAGTCCG
>PXDM01000428.1 GCA_003565055.1 Paracoccaceae bacterium | reverse complement strand
CGTGATCAAGCACGGCGCGAAACTGCTTTATGCTTACGGCGAAGCGACGGTGCCGAAAGTGACCGTGATCACACGCAAGGCCTATGGTGGGGCCTATGTGGTCATGGCGTCAAAACATATGGGCGCGGATTTCAACTATGCCTGGCCGACCGCAGAGATCGCGGTGATGGGCTCCAAGGGCGCGGTGGAAATCCTCTATCGCTCCGAACTGGGCGATGCGGAAAAGACCGCAGCGCGGATCAACGAATATGAAGAGCGCTTCGCCAATCCTTTTGTCGCCGCCGAAAAAGGCTTCATCGACGAGGTGATCATGCCGCAATCGACCCGCAAACGCGTCGCGCGGGCCTTCGCGGCGCTGCGCAACAAAGCGCTGCATACACCGTGGAAGAAACACGACAATATCCCGCTCTGAGGGGGGCGACATGCGGCTGGCGCAACTGATCATTTCGGGTTTGGCGATACTCGGCGCGCCTGCAGCGGCAGCGCAAGCCGTGACGCTGCCTTCGGGCGAGACGGCTGAGCCCCTGCCGGTGATCTGGGACGAGGGCGCCGCCGTCCTGCGTCTGCGCTACATCGTGGCGGCGCTTGGCGCGGGCGACACGCCCTATGCGCAGGACTCGGAGGCGGTCGAGCGCGACATGCACTGGCTTTGCGACGAGGCGCGCGGCAGGTATGAGGCCGAATTGGGCCCCCTGCCCGAGCAGGGCTGGAGCGGCGCGGCGGTCACTCTGATGGATCGCGATGTGGCCTTCGGGACAGTGGACAGCGCGGCCTTTCAGCTCTTCGAGTGGTTTCAATTCGCGCAAGACAGATGCGACATTGATCTGGATATCTACGATGATCACTGAACACAGCCCCACCACGAATGATGCAAGCGCGCCACAACCCGTTGGCATCAGTAGATTTCAATGGCGAGGATTCTGCAAAACCGATATTATCAGCCGGTATGCGTTCGTTCTGGCGCATGCAGACGATAATCAATGGGCGCGTGCAAACAAAAAATCGCGCCCCGGCAATACGAGCAGGAGAATATCATGGCGAAACTCGTCCTTGTGTCAGCGTTTCTGGTGTCCCTCATCCCGGCAACCTGTGCACGTCAAGCCCCGGCACCCGAACCGACCTTTGAGCCCGTCTCGGCCCCGATCTATGTCGAGCCGACCACGACCAAAGGCAAATACTACAACTGATTGGTCGGGGCAGAGCCAGGGCTCTGCCCCCCTCCCGCCCGCGCATCAGCCTTGCCGCGCGCAAGCGGCAATCCGGGCCATCGCTGGGCAGGCCAGCATTTCGCCCTTGGCCGGGCCACTATCCGCGACCGACGCCCCCAGCAAGCGCAGGGGGCAGCCATGTTGAAGCATCGCGGTTTTCCAGGCCGTCTTCCCGGCACTGATTTCCAATTCACCATCCGCCGCGCCAATCCCAAAGGCGTCACCCCGCTGAGCGCGCGCAAGCGTTTCGCCGATCGCAAGCTGGTCGACCGGCGCGCGGATGAGGCATTCCTGGGCGCTCTGATCGCCCATTTCGGCGATGAGGCGTTCGAGCGCGGCAATCTCGATGCAGGCCGCCTGTCCTGGCTTCTGGGCCGCGAAGTCGTGCCCGCCGAGGAGCCTTTTGACCCTTCCAGCTATGACGCCCTGCTGCGCATTGACATGCGCGCCGCCGAGGCGAGTTTCCCGCAGCTTTTCGACGGCTCGTCGGAATTTGCTTTTGACACATGGGAAGAGTGACGATGATCTTCCCCAAAACCCCACAAGAGACAGCCAAGGAGTCCGCATGTTTTCCAAGATTCTGATCGCCAATCGCGGTGAAATCGCCTGCCGCGTGATCAAGTCGGCCCGCAAGATGGGGATCAAGACGGTGGCCGTCTATTCCGATGCGGATCGCAACGCGCTGCATGTGCGCATGGCTGATGAGGCAGTCCATATTGGCCCCGCGCCCGCGAACCAGTCCTATATCGTCATCGACAAGATCATGGATGCGATCCGCCAGACTGGCGCGCAGGCCGTGCATCCGGGCTACGGGTTCCTATCGGAAAACATGAAATTCGCCGAGGCGCTGGAAGCCGAAGGCGTGGCCTTCATCGGCCCGCCCAGCCCGGCGATTGAGGCGATGGGCGACAAGATCACCTCGAAAAAGATCGCGCAGGACGCAGGCGTGAACACGGTGCCGGGCTATATGGGCCTGATCGCGGATGCCGATGAGGCCGTGAAGATCTCGGGCGAGATCGGCTATCCGGTGATGATCAAGGCCAGCGCAGGCGGCGGCGGCAAGGGCATGCGCATCGCCTGGAATGAGGAAGAGGCGCGCGAAGGCTTCCAGTCCTCGAAGAACGAAGCCGCCAACAGTTTCGGCGATGACCGCATCTTCATCGAGAAATTCGTGACCCAGCCGCGCCATATCGAAATTCAGGTGCTTGCCGACCAGCATGGCAATTGCGTTTATCTCTTCGAGCGCGAATGTTCGATCCAGCGCCGCAACCAGAAGGTGATCGAAGAAGCGCCGTCGCCCTTCCTCGATGAAGCGACCCGCAAGGCGATGGGCGAGCAATCCGTGGCGCTCGCGCAGGCGGTGGGCTATACCTCGGCAGGCACGGTGGAATTCATCGTCGATGGTGACCGGAATTTCTACTTCCTGGAGATGAACACGCGGCTGCAGGTGGAACACCCGGTGACGGAACTCATCACCGGCGTCGATCTGGTCGAACAGATGATCCGCGTGGCAAATGGCGAGAAGCTGCCCTTCACGCAAGCCGATCTCAAGATCAACGGCTGGGCGATGGAAAGCCGCCTTTACGCCGAAGACCCGTATCGCAACTTCCTGCCCTCCATTGGGCGGCTGACACGCTACCGCCCGCCCGTGGAGGGGCAAAGCCCCACAGGGGGCATCGTGCGCAATGATACCGGCGTCTATGAGGGCGGCGAGATCTCAATGTATTACGACCCGATGATCGCCAAGCTCTGCACCTGGGCGCCGACGCGCGGGCAGGCCATCGAGGAAATGCGCCTCGCGCTCGACACATTCGAGGTCGAAGGCATCGGCCATAACCTGCCCTTCTGCGCGGCTGTGATGGATCACCCGCGCTTTGTCTCGGGCGAGATCACCACGGCCTTCATCGCCGAGGAATATCCCGAAGGTTTCGAGGGCGCGACGCTCAGCGACGACCTGATCCTGCGGGTTGCGGCCAGTGCCTGCGCGATGAACCGCGTGGCCGAAATCCGCCGCGCGCGGGTCTCGGGGCGGATGGACAATCACGAGCGCGTCGTGGGCACGGATTGGGTGGTGATGATCGGCGGGCAAAGCCTTGACGCCAGCATCGCTGCGGACCGCGACGGCGCGACTGTGACCATCGGCGGGCAGACCTTCCGCATCACGTCTGACTGGACACCCGGCCAGCCGCTGGCCCGGCTGATGGTCAATGACGCAGCCCTGGTGATGAAAGTGGCCCGCCAGCCCGGTGGCTACCGTATCCGGCTGCGCGGGGCGGATCTGAAGGTGCATATCTTCAACCCCCGTCAGGCCGAACTCGCGCGGCTGATGCCGGAGAAACTGCCGCCGGACACGTCGAAACTGTTGCTCTGCCCGATGCCGGGCATGGTTGTCGCGATCAATGTCGAGGAAGGGCAGGAGGTGTTCGAAGGTCAGGCGCTTGCGACCGTCGAGGCGATGAAGATGGAGAACATCCTGCGCGCCGAGCGCAAGGGGCGCGTGGCCAAGATCAACGCGGCCCCCGGCGACTCGCTCGCTGTGGATGAGGTCATCATGGAGTTCGAATAAGCGATGACCCGCACCCGTATCGCCGTCATGATCGTGGCCAATCTGGCCTCTGGCGCCGGGCCTGGGGGCCCGGCGGGCTGTCGGGCTGGCCGCGTCTCTATGCATTACAGGGGCCACAGGGCTAAGGAGGAGCACGCATGAAACGCACACCGTTGCGCCTTTTCACGACCTATCTGCTGTGCTTCTTTGCCGCGCTGATGCTGGCCTGGATCGTGCTGTCGCAACTGACCGAAGGCGTGCGCGATGGCTATTGGGTGCTTCTGCTCATGCCGCCACTTGCAGGTATGGCGCTGTTCCACGGGCTGTTTCCGCTGCTCAGCCGCATCCGGTTGGGGCTGGAATTCACGGCAGTCGGGGGCGGTCTGGTCTATGGCGTCGGCGCAGTGATGGCGGCTCTTGTCTGGCTGGGACTCATCGACGCAGGCATGGCACTGGTGTTCTGGCTCGCCGGGGTCTTTGGGCCCGGCTGGTGGCTCATGTCAGGCTGGGCAGAACGGATCGGCTATTACAAATGACCGTTTCATCGTGCCAGAATGACGCGCAATGGGGGCTGCCCGCCAGGGTTTGCAGCCCCAGTGCACAGCGCGTGACCGCTCATCGTCCCGAGGGCATACGCTCCAGAACTTCCTGTCTGCGTGTCGGGAAGCGGTCGATGACATTGATCAATTCCCGCCCTGATCGCAGCGCCGGGCGGCGGGCCTTGACCTCGCCATCCTTGTCGATGATCGCGGTCATGAAGCCGCGGGGACGCAATACTTGCCGCAAGGGGCTGGCATCTGCAGGATGGGCGTCAAAGATCACAACAGCATCGCGCGCCATAAATTCAATCTCCCGCTCGCGCAGCGCGTCGAGCTGGCGGGTGAATTGCGGATCGTCCGGTGTCTCGGCCATGACCACGATCAACCGGCGTTCCCAGATGAAGTCGCGCACGTTGATTTCGCGCGCGTCCAGAAACAGCAATTCCTCATCGGGGTTGGGCAGCGCCTCGGCTTCGGCGATCTCTTCCAGCGGCTCTGCATCCTGCGCAGTTTCGGTCGCGCTGAGCGTCAGCGGGAAAATCAGAGCGAAAACAAGCGTCCAGACAGGTTTCATGGGGCCTCCTACTAGGCTCACATATAGGCGCGATTTCACCGAAAACACCAGAGCGGGCAGAAATATGCACGCGCAAATCGTCAGAAAGGACCAGCCATGAGCGATCCAAAGCAGCGTTGGGCAGAGGCCGCCGCGAAGGAACTGAGGGGCCGCCCTGTCGACAGCCTGACATGGGACACGCTGGAAGGCATTCCCGTGCAGCCGCTTTACACGGAAGCTGATGTGGAAGGGCTGCCGCATCTGGGCAATATCCCCGGTGAAGCCCCCTATACGCGCGGCGTCAAGGCCACGATGTATGCAGGCCGCCCCTGGACGATCCGGCAATATGCGGGCTTTTCCACCGCCGAGGCGTCCAATGCCTTCTACCGCAAGGCGCTCGCCGCCGGGCAGCAGGGCGTGTCCGTGGCCTTCGATCTCGCGACCCATCGCGGCTATGACAGCGACCATCCGCGCGTCGAGGGCGATGTCGGCAAGGCCGGTGTGGCGATTGACTCGGTCGAGGACATGAAGATCCTCTTCGACGGCATTCCGCTGGAAAAGGTCTCGGTCTCGATGACCATGAACGGCGCGGTGATCCCGATTCTGGCGAATTTCATCGTCACGGGCGAGGAGCAGGGCGTGGACCGCAAGCTTCTGTCGGGCACGATCCAGAATGACATCCTCAAGGAATTCATGGTCCGCAACACCTATATCTTCCCGCCCGAGCCTTCGATGCGGATCATCGCGGATATCATCGAATACACGTCCAACGAGATGCCGCGCTTCAACTCGATTTCAATCTCCGGCTATCACATGCAGGAAGCGGGCGCCAATCTGGTGCAGGAATTGGGCTTCACGCTGGCGGACGGGCGCGAATATGTGCGCACGGCGATCAATGCGGGCATGGATGTGGACCATTTCGCCGGGCGGCTGTCCTTCTTCTTTGCGATTGGCACCAATTTCTTCATGGAAATCGCCAAACTGCGCGCCGCGCGCCTGCTCTGGTCGCGGGTGATGGAGGAGTTCAAGCCGAAGAACCCCAAATCGAGCATGCTGCGCACGCATTGCCAGACAAGCGGGGTCAGCCTGCAGGAGCAAGACCCCTATAACAACGTCATCCGCACCGCCTATGAGGCCATGTCGGCGGTGCTGGGCGGGACGCAATCGCTGCATACCAATGCGCTGGATGAGGCGATTGCGCTTCCGACCGAGTTCAGCGCCCGGATCGCGCGCAACACGCAGCTTGTGTTGCAGGAAGAAACCGGCGTGACCCGCGTCGTCGATCCGCTCGCGGGCAGCTATTACATCGAGAAGCTGACCCATGATCTGGCCGAGGCCGCCTGGGCGCTGATGGAGGAAGTCGAGGAGATGGGCGGCATGACCAAGGCCGTTGCCTCTGGCATGCCCAAGCTGCGCATCGAGGAGTCAGCGGCGCGGCGTCAGGCGATGATCGACCGGGGCGAGGAAGTCATCGTCGGCGTCAACAAATACCGCAAGGAGGTCGAAGACCCGATCGACATCCTCGATATCGACAATATGGCCGTGCGCGACAGCCAGATCGCGCGGCTGGAAAAGATGCGCAGCACGCGCGATCAGGCGGCCTGCGACGCGGCGCTGGCGGAGCTGACGCGGCGCGCGTCGGAGGGCGGCAATCTGCTCGAAGCCGCTGTGGAAGCCGCCCGTGCACGGGCCTCAGTCGGAGAGATCAGCATGGCTATGGAAAAAATCTTCGGCCGCCACCGTGCCGAGGTCAAGACCCTCGCGGGCGTCTATGGGGCGGCCTATGAGGGCGATGACGGGTTCGCCGCCATTCAGGCCGATGTCGAACGCTTCGCCGAGGAAGAAGGCCGCCGCCCGCGGATGCTGGTCGTCAAGATGGGGCAGGACGGGCATGATCGCGGGGCGAAGGTGATCGCCACGGCCTTTGCCGATATCGGCTTCGATGTGGATGTCGGCCCGCTCTTCCAGACCCCGGATGAGGCCGCGCAGGACGCGATCGACAATGACGTGCATATCATCGGGATCTCATCGCAGGCAGCAGGTCACAAGACGCTCGCGCCGAAGCTCGTGCAGGCGCTCAAGGATCAAGGCGCAGGGGATATTCTGGTGATCTGCGGGGGCGTGATCCCGCAGCAGGACTACCAGTTCCTCTATGATGCCGGGGTGAAGGCGATTTTCGGACCGGGCACGAATATCCCTGAAGCGGCCAAGAAAATCCTCGATCTGGTGCGCGACGCGCGCGGGTTGAAAGCGGCGGAATAACTGCGATGCGGGCGGGGACACATGCCCCGCCCGCAAGCCGGATCAGGCATAGGCGCGGCTGTCCTGGCCGAGTTTTGCATCGACCGACAATGCCCCTGCGCCGGTGACCCAGAGCGCGAGATAGCCGCCAGCAAGACCGAGGTTTTTCAGAAGCTGCGTGACCTGGTTCTGGTCGCCCAGATCGAAGTGATAAAGAAAGCCCGACGCAACACAGAAGGCCGCGAGCGCCAGCGCCACAAGCCGCGTCTGCAGCCCTGCGATCAGGGCGAGGCCTGCGAGGATCTCGAACAGCACGACGGGCCATGCGAGAATGGCCGGGATGCCGCCTGTGGCCATGAAGGCCCCGAACCCCTCGACATTGCCGAGCTTGCCAAGCCCGGCGGCGACAAAGAGAAGCCCCAGAAGAATACGGGCTGCGAGAAGAAGAGAAGCGTTTGTCATGGTGATCTGTCCTTTTCTGCGGTGACTGCTGCAGATAAAGGGCGAAACCGCGCCGGGGCCATTCCGCAGCCGGTCACAGGCGCTGTGCATCTATGCAAGTCGCTCGTGTTCGCCACTTGGCACAAGGCTCCCGCGTGCCAGACGCCGTCAGTGGACAACGTCAGCTATGCGGGACAATTCTGCCGTCCGCGCCGTCCACCTGATGGCCTTTCGCTGTTGCAGCATGACAGACGTGGAGGGCGGGAAACTGCCTTGCGGCGGCGCCGCATTGCGTCTGCAGAATTTCGTGAAAGCGGTCGGTCACTGAACTGCCTTTTTGCGGCCAACACAATATGCAGAGCAATTTTCACACGCACCCTCAAAGCCGCATCAACGCCATCGGATGCTTGTCGCGCTGGCGGTGTCGATACAGCGCTGCGATCACTGCTACACACAGCCCGGCAAAAGCGAGGGTCAGCATACTGTGGTTCACTGCTGGTATTGCGGGCCGCAACAGGAACATCATGACAGCGCACCAGCCGGCAAGCGACAATGTTTCGCCCAAAAGCAATGTCCGGTGGACCAGCGGTGTAGGATTGCGTCGGGCCAAGCTGTAGGGGAACAATGCGTTCACCCCCGCTCCGAACAGGATCAGGATCGTCCACAGGCCGCCATTTTGCGGTGTCGCAACCGCCAATCCGAAGCCGACAGCGAAAATCCCGGGAATGAAAAAAGCGCGCTGAAGCGATTTGCGCACGCGTCTTTGAGCGAAGATCACCGGCATGTATTGCCAGAGCCACGCTGCGGCGAGCAAGGCAAGGATGCTGAAGCCTGGCCACCGCATATGCAGATACTCTGACAACGGCAGCCCGTTTGGCGGGGTCATGGCAAGGTTCCACGCCAGCAATGCCAGAATGAGCATGGCATCGCGGCGGGCGATGCGCGGGCCTTTGGCGGTGGCCGGATTGAACTGTTGCTGCAAGACCAGCGGCATGAACACGACATAGGCCAGCAATGTTGTGAATGCCTGATCCTGCCAGTCTGGAATGAACTCCCAGTGCCAAGACGTCACCGCCCATGCCAGCGCCATCAGCAGCGGAAAACCAAGGATGATGGCAAGGGCAAATGTGGCGGCGCGTGTGGTGGTCATGAGGCCGTCCAGCGGTCAGAAGCGGCGTGTATAGGCAGGGGGCTTGCCGCTGTTCTTCTTCCTATAGTGAACGATCACGCTCCACACGCCTATCCCCAACGCAGCGCCAATCAAAGCAGGTGCAGGGTCGGCCTCAGAACTTGTCAAGAGAATGCAGATGGTCATAAAAGCGGTTATTGACATCCACTCCCCAAGCAAAAGCGTTGCTCGCGCCAGGTCACTGGCCCCATGTTTACGCGGCAATGTCATCGGCAGGATCGCATTCCCGATCAGGCCGATCATGAACAGCCAGACCCAGATCACCTGCGGCACAGGCCAGCCTTTCATGGCCCCGAACAAGACCGCCAATCCAAGCGCCCAGCCGATCACAGAGCCAAACTCCTTGATCAAAACGCGGCGCATCCGGGGCGTTCGGCGCATGTGTGGCAGATAGCGCCACAGCCAGACCGCGCCACCAATGCCCAGCCATGGCAGCACCAGCCACCAGATGCTTTCGCGATCAAGGGGAAATGCGGCGGATGAAAACCCAACTGCCCCCATGAACAGAGTCATGATGTTGAAAACCATCATGGCATGACGGCGCGCCATGCGCGGGCCATAGGGGAGTGCGGGCCAGCTATGCTGCATCAGCAAGTTCGGCATCAGGAGGACCACGAGCGCCAATAACCAGATTATGTTATCCCCGTCGTCTGATATCGGGACACCCAGCCACCACAGGTAGCTACCCAGCACAACAAAACAGGCCAAAATGAAGGCAAGGGCGGCAGCAGATAGTGCCGTATCGCGGTCGGTAGTCATTTAGCGGTATCCATCTGAAATATCGTCCTTACT
>PXDM01000152.1 GCA_003565055.1 Paracoccaceae bacterium | reverse complement strand
GAATTCCATGAGCTGCGCGACGACATTCGTGGCCACGGTCGAGGACATTGCAAAGCCGATCCCGATGGAGCCGCCCGTGGGCGATAGGATCGCCGTGTTCACGCCGATTACCTCGCCATCCATGTTGAAGAGCGGGCCGCCGGAATTGCCGCGGTTGATGGCGGCGTCGGTCTGGATATAGTCGTCGAAATTGCCTTGCAGCGCGCGGCCACGGGCCGAGATGATCCCGGCGCTGACCGAAAAGCCCTGCCCGAGCGGGTTACCGACCGCAATCACCCAATCGCCCACACGCGCGGCTTCGGCATCGCCCCAGGGCACATGCGGCAGCGGGGCGGAATGGTCGACCTTCAGCAGCGCGATGTCGGTGGCGGGGTCGGTGCCGATCAGTTCGGCTTCGAGCTCCAGTCCCGAGAAGAATTCGATGCGGATTTCATCGGCCCCCTCAATCACGTGGTTGTTGGTCACGATGAAGCCATCGTCCGAGATCACGAAGCCCGAGCCGAGCGCCTGATTGCGGCGCGGACGATTGGGGCGCGGGCCTTGCTGCGGCGCATCGAAGAAATCGCGGAAGAAATCCTCGAAAGGCGAGCCTTCGGGCAGGCGCGGGCCACCATCGAGCCGGGAGGCGACGGTCGTTGTGGTGGTGATATTCACGACCGCCGGGCTGACCCGTTCGGCCAGATCGGCGAAGCTCTCGGGGCGTGCGGGCTGCGCAGATGAGATGCTGATCTGCGCAGCAATGAGCGCGAGTGACAGCGCGAGAAGCAGGAACAGCTGCCTGACGCGCTGGACGGGGGCCCGCAGGGAAACGGTTTGAGACATTCTCGAAAACTCCTCGTGTGATGGCCATGCCGAGGCGGCGACCAGATATTCAGGGGTAATCTAAGGCCCAAAACCCTGAACGCAATTTGTGACACAGAGTTTCAACGAGACGTGAAAACACGTCAAGCATGGTCTGCGTGCTCAGAGGCGTTCTGCGATGACGGTGATCACCAGCCCCGCGATGATGGCAAGCACGCCGATCATGCGCCGTGCATCCAAAGGCAGTTCGGCCAATATGCGCAGGTAGTCGTCCAGACGACGAGGGGCCAGTGCAAAGACCAGCCCCTCGAATATCAAGACCAGCCCGAGGGCCAGAATGATGGTTTGCAGCGTCACGCTCTGCCCGGATCAGTTGCCAAGCATCTCTTCGAGTTCACGCACTGCGTCGGGCTCGCTCGGGTCCGATTCCGGGGCGCGTTGCTGGATCAGCTCCGGATCGTCGGCCAGTCGCTCAGCGGCTTCGCGCGCCGCTGCGAGCACTTCGCTCCCGGCCCCATCGGAGCGCAGGAAGGCAAAGAATTCGCTGTCCGGGCGCAGAACCATGGCGGCATTCTCGCCACGCAGCGCCCGCTCATAGCTCTGCAGAGAGCGCGTGAAGGCGAAGAATTCCGGATCGAGATTGAAGGCTTCGGCATAGACGCGGTTGCGCTCGGCATCGGCTTCACCGCGAATGATTTCCGCTTCCCGGCGCGATGCCGAGACCAGTTCTACCACGGTCCGGTCAGCCAGAGCGCGGACGCGCTGTGCAGCTTCATTTCCGCGCGCACGCTCGTCAGCAGCTTCACGTTCACGCTCGGCGCGCATCCGGGCGAATGTCGCCTCGAGGTTTTCGCGCGGCAGGTCGGTCCGCGTCAAGCGCACGTCAACCACGTCAATGCCGATGGCGAGCGCCCGCTGGCGGGCCTGTGCACGGATGAGGTTCATCAGCGAGGTGCGTTCTTCCGACAGCACAGCGGACGAGGGCACCGAACCGAGCACTTCGCGGATCGCAGCGTTCAGGATGCTTTCCATACGACGCTGTGCGCCAGCAACGCCCTCTTGGCCCACGGCCTCGCGGAATTGACGGGCATCGGCGATACGCCAGCGCAGGAAGGCGTCGACTTCAAGCCGACGGTCATCCAGGGGGGTGACTTCCAGTGGACGCGTCTGCAACCCTAGGATACGCGAATCGTACCGCACGACTTCCTGAATGAAGGGCAGTTTGAAATTCAGACCGGGCGTGTTGATTTCCTGACGCACCTGACCGAATTGCAGCACCAGCGCATGCTCGCGTTCATCAACCACGAAAAGGCTGGAGAGGATGGTGATTACTGCCACAATCGCGACGGGCAGAATGATGCCTGCTTTTTTCATCAGTTTGGTCCTCGCTGGCGGGTCAGCTGGTCAAGCGGCAGGAAGGGCAGGACGCCCGAACCACTGCTGCCGTCGCCGGTTGCGGTCACATTGTCCAGAATGGTGAGGTTCATGTCGCCCAACACAATTTCCATCGTTTCGAGATACATGCGTTTGCGGGTCACTTCGGGTGCATTGATGTACTCCGAATAAACCGAGACAAACCGCGCGGCCTCACCTTCGGCATTGTTCACAACTTCAGCGCGGTACGCTTCTGCTTCTTCCTGAAGTTGCGCGGCCTGACCGCGGGCCTGTGCCAGAACGCGGTTGGCATAAGCATCGGCCTCACGCTCCAGACGGTCGCGTTCCTGACGCGCAGTCTGCACGTCGCGGAACGCACTGATCACCTGTTCGGGCGGGTCGGCTTTGTCGAAGTTCACCCGGATCACGTTGATCCCGGATTCGTAGCTGTCGAGCACTTCCTGCACAGCCTGTTCCAGATCGGCGGCAATCGCGCCACGATCCCGGTTCAGAATGGGCGACAGCTCGGTGCGCGCGATGATGTCACGCATCGCCGACTCCGATGCGGCGCGCACAGTTTCGCGCGGATCTGCCAGATTGAAGAGGAACCGCGCCGGATCTGCGACGTTCCATACGAGTTGGAATTCGATATCGACCACGGCTTCGTCGCGGGTCAGCATCAGGCCAGTGTCGATCGCGGTGCGACCCGTGCCAACTTCGGTCGTGCGTTCGCTGGTGGTCGGCACGATTTCGTGACTGATGATGGGCCAGGGCGCCAGCCGCAGGCCGGGCTGGCCGATGCGGTAATATTCGCCGAAGAGAAGTTCGACCGAGCGTTCGTTTTCTTCGACGCGGTAGAGCGAGACCACGAGCCAGACGACCGCGAGTGCGACCATGCCGATCAGCATGCCGCGTTTGGAAAAGCCTGGTCCGCCAGCGCCATTGCCGCCCGCGCCACCGCGACCGCCGCCGCCCATCAGGACGCGCAGCTGTTCCTGTCCTTTTTTCACGATCTCGTCGATTTCGGGGATCTGAGGCTGGTCACCGCGATTGCCGCCGCCGCTGCCCCGGTTCCCGCCGCCACGGTTGCCGCCGCCGCCGCCCCACGGTCCTCCGTTATTGCCAGACATCTGGACTCCATTCATTGTTGATGTGTCTCGTTGCAGAAAGTGGGCCAAGGCCCGTCGAATTCAACCCTTATTCGCCATAGCTGCGCGTTGCTGTCCGCATTGTGACCAGCTCCTCGGAGATCGTCGGATGCACCGCCAGAGTACGGTCAAAATCGGCTTTTGTCGCCCCCATCCCGATCGCGACCGCCGCCAATTGGATCAACTCGCCCGAGTGATCCGCGACGATATGACACCCGAGCACCTTGTCGGTCTTCGCGCAGACCACGAGTTTCATCATCACCCGCTGGTCGCTGCCGATGAAGGCCGTGCGCATGGGCCGGAAGGCCGCGCAGTAGATATCGACCGGCCCTTGGTCGCGCGCGTCTTCTTCGCTCAGGCCCACAGTGCCGAATTCGGGCTGGGTGAAGATCGCGGTCGGGATCAGGCTGTGGTCGAAATAATGCGGCTTGCCGCCGAAGACCGTATCGGCGAAGGCATGGCCCTCGCGGATCGCGACCGGCGTCAGATTGGCGCGGTCGGTCACATCGCCTACGGCATAGATCGAGGGGATCGCGGTCTGGCTGTACCTGTCCACCGGGATCGCGCCGCCGGGTCCAAGCTCCAGCCCCAGCGCATCGAGCCCCAGCCCGTCCGAATTGGGCCGCCGTCCGGTGGCGAACATCACCGCGTCATAGGTCGTGTCATGGCCGGTGGTGGATTTCACCCAGGTCTGGCCGTCGCGGGTTTCCATTTCCAGAATGTCCGTGCCGAGCCGCAGGTCCACGCCATTGTCGCACATTTCCTGCGAGATATGGCCGCGCGCTTCCTCGTCAAAGCCGCGCAGGATTTGCGCGCCGCGGTAGAATTGCGTGGTCTTGACGCCCAGCCCGTTGAAGATGCAGGCAAATTCGCTCGCGATATAGCCGCCGCCGACGATCAGCAGCGATTTCGGCAGCGCTTCCATCTGGAACACCTCATTCGAGGTCATGGCCCCCATCCCCTGCCATTTTTCGGGCACGACCGGGCGGCCGCCCGTGGCGATCAGGATATGCTTGGCGCTGACAGTCTGGCCATCGGCGAGCCGCACATCATGCGCGCCGCAGAGCGTGGCGCGGCAATCATGGATGGTCACGCCCGCCTTTTGCAGATTGCTGCGATAGATGCCTTCGAGCCGGGCCAATTCGCCCTCGAGCCGGGTCTTGAAGGCCGTCCAGTCGAAGCTGCCGATCTGCGCGTCCCAGCCGTAAGCCTGCGCCTGCGCGACCTCTGCCGGGAAATTGGACGCGAAGACCATCAGCTTCTTGGGCACGCAGCCGCGAATGACGCAGGTGCCGCCCATGCGGTATTCCTCCGCGAGCCCGACCCGCGCGCCATATTCCGACGCCGCGATCCGCGCGGCCCGCACCCCGCCGGAGCCGCCACCGATGACAAAAAGATCGTAATCGAAGTTCATAGCACCCTCAGAGGTCGGAGAAGATGTTGCGGGCGTAGTTCAGATCGACCTGTTTTGTGGTCGATTCGGCAGTGCCTGTGGTCATGTCGCGCATTTCGCAGGAGCCATCGGAAAACCCGATCACGACCTGATCTGCAATATCGACGAAGAGGCCGTTTTCGACCACGCCGGGCACCTGGTTGAGCACCAGCGAGAGTTGCCGTGCATTGCCGATCCGTCCAAGCGCGAGATCGAGGATGTAATTGCCCTCATCCGTCACAAAGGGCTGATCGCCATTCATCCGCAGGCTCGATTGGCGGCCCATCACGTCCATCGAGGTCAGCACTTCCTCGACCAGCGCGCGGCTCGCCTGCCAGCCGAAGGGAATCACCTCGACCGGCAGGGGAAAGGCGCCGAGCGTTTTCACTTCCTTGGCCGCATCCGTGATCACGATCATCTGGTCCGAGGCCGTGGCCACGATCTTTTCCTGCAAGAGCGCGCCGCCACCGCCCTTGATCAGCGTCAGTTCCGCGTCGAATTCATCCGCGCCGTCGATGGTCAGATCGAGCCAGCGCGCTTCATCGAGCGAGACGATATTGATGCCCACATCGCGCGCAAGCTGTGCGGTGCGCGTCGAGGTTGGCACGGCGATGATGCGCAGGCCCTCGTCACGGACCCTTGCGCCGAGCCTGCGCACGAGCCATGCGGCGGTCGAGCCCGTCCCCAGCCCCACGCGCATCCCGTCTTCGACGAAATCCGCGGCGCAATGGGCGCTGGCGTATTTCGCGCGGTCAATCGGGGAAAGCTGGTCGATCATGGCAGGCCCTCATCTTTGCTCGGCAGGGTTATAGGCGGTTTCCGCGCCGGGGTAAAAGCGGAATCCGTCCCGCAGGGGGGACGCGCAGGCTTGCGCGGGGCCGCACTGTGGATAGTATCGAGCTTTCAAAAACATGGGAGGACAAAATGTTACGTGCGATTTCGCGCCCAGCCGTGTCGCTGGTCGAACGCTATCTGCCGGACCCGTTCATCTTCGTGCTGATCCTGACCCTCGTCGCGGCAGGCTGTGCGATGGTGTTTCAGGGCGCATCGCCCGTGGCGGTGGTCGAGATGTGGGGCAACGGCTTCTGGGGGTTGCTGACCTTCTCGATGCAGATGCTTCTGGTGCTGGTGACAGGCTTCATCCTCGCCTCATCCCCGCCGATCAAGAAATTCCTTGCAGCGCTTGCGGGGCTCGCCAAGACGCCGGGCAGCGCGATCGTGCTCGTCACTGTGGTTTCGCTGGTGGCAAGCTGGATCAACTGGGGCTTCGGGCTGGTCGTCGGCGCGCTTTTCGCGCGCGAATTGGCGCGGCAGATCACGGTCGATTATCGCTTGCTGATCGCGGCGGCCTATTCGGGTTTCGTGATCTGGCACGGGGGGCTTGCAGGCTCGATCCCGCTGACCATCGCGACGCCGGGGCATTTCACCGAAGACCAGATCGGCGTGATCGACACCGGCCAGACGATTTTCGCGGGCTTCAATCTGATCATCGTCGCGGTGCTCTTCATCGTGATCCCGCTCACCAACTGGCTGATGCTGCCCAAGGCGGAAGAGAGCGTTTATGTCACGCGCGCGCAACTGGGTGAGGAGACGACCACGGCCTTTGTGCCAAGCCGCCCGGCCGAGCATCTGGAAAACAGCCGAATCCTGATGTGGCTCGTGGGCGTGCCGGGGCTGATCTATCTGTTTCAGTATTTCTTGGTGCAGGGCAATTCGCTCAACCTCAATGTCGTGAATTACATGTTCCTGATGCTGGGCGTCGTGCTGCACGGGACCGCGCGCAACCTGCTCGATGCGCTCAATGAGGCGGTGAAGGGCGGGGCCGGGATCGTGATCCAGTTCCCGTTCTATGCGGGCATCATGGCGATCATGACCCAGTCAGGGCTGGCACAAAGCCTGTCGGAAGGTTTCGCGGCGATCTCCACGGCGGCGACCTTGCCGTTCTGGAGCTTCATCAGCGCAGGCATCGTCAACCTCTTTGTGCCCTCGGGCGGCGGGCAATGGGCGGTGCAGGCGCCGGTGATGCTGCCTGCGGCAGAGGCGCTCGGCGCAGATGTGGCGCGGGTGGCGATGGCCGTGGCCTGGGGGGACGCCTGGACGAACCTGCTGCAGCCCTTCTGGGCGTTGCCGATGCTGGCGATCGCGGGGCTGAAGGCCAAGGATATCATGGGCTTCTGCCTGATCCATCTGGTCATCACCGGCGCGATCATCAGCGCGCTGCTGGTCTTGCTCTAGCGCAGGGCTGATATGCGGCCCCGCCTCGTTTAGCGCAGGCGCAGCGATGCGGGGCCGTGATTTCCGGTGCTATGCTGCTGCGCTGCTGATGGCATGCGCAATCTGATTGAAATGACTTGGCTCTCGTTCAAGTTGCCGCTAGACAGCGGGAGCGATGGCGCAGCGGCTGGATGATCGGTTTCGGATGATCTTGTCGGCAGCTGCGGCCATGACGCGGAGGGATGGCAGAGTGGTCGATTGCACCGGTCTTGAAAACCGGCGAACCGAGAGGTTCCCAGGGTTCGAATCCCTGTCCCTCCGCCACTTGCCCCTTTGATCCGCGGTCTCCCGATTCTTCTCTGGCCGGATTCTCCCCTTGTTTTCGAGGGTTATGCGGGAGGGGCTGAGTCTCCTGTGTCTCTATCGCAGGTCAGGCCGGGCGGATCGCGGCGCAGAGTTCGGTCTTGCCGAGCACGGTTTCGATGCTGCGCTGCAAGCGGGTCTCGATCCGGGCGATGTCGGTGACAGCGGCCAGTTGCGCCTCGACGGTCAGATCAACGCTGAAATGTTCGGGCAACTGGCGGATGCGGAGCGCGGTGACATGGGTGATTTCCGGTAAGGCCTCGATCGCGGCGAGCGTGTCGATCGACAGGGCGGGGTCAACGCGGTCGAGCAGCATGCCGAGCGCGCGGCGTCCGACCCGGAATGCGGTGTAGCTCAGCAGCCCCGCGACCCCGATTGCGGCCAGGGTATCGGCGATGGGCAACCCGTACCATGCCCCGATCAGCCCGAGTGTAACGAGAACCGTGCCAAGCGGGTCTGTCAGGAAATGCGCGGCGTTTGCCTCCAGCGCCATGCTGCCTGTTGCGCGGGCGGCGCGTTTGACGATCAGGTGGCGGATGAAATCAGCGCCAGCGGCGAGCGCGGCGGCGCCGAGATACCACAGCTCAAGCGTGATCGGGGGCGTGCCGTGGACGAGTTTCAGCCCGGCCAGATGCCAGATGAAGATCGCGATGATGCCCAGCAGCAGCGCCTCGGCGAGCGCGGCGAAGGCTTCGAGCTTCTCGCGCCCGCAGGTCCAGGCAGGGCTTGATCCGCGATCCGACAGGCTGACCACGATCACGGTGACCCCTGTTACGATGATGTCGATCAGCCCTTGCAGCGCATCGGCCACCAGCGCCAGCGAGCCCGACAGAAGCCCGATGATCAGCTTGCCCGCAGTCAGGACAATGGTCGTGATGAGAGAGCCGATGGCGACCATCAGCTTATAGGCATTGCTGCCCATGCCCAGCCAGGACCCAAGCCCGCGCGGCAGTCTGGAATTGGTGCTGAATTCGGTCATCTTGCCTCCGTCAGATCGGCAAGACGTAGCATTGAAACAGGGCGAAAATTTGACTGTTTCCGATCAGGAAAAGCCGGTTTCGCGGATGCTCCAGCGCGCGGCGGTCACCGCAGGCTCGAGGCTGAGGCGGCCCACGATCTGCTCCAGCGCCGAGTCCGAGGTCGTGTCGGCATTGACTTCGGCTGTGACTTCGACGCGGTCCGTATCTTCGATATTCTCGGATTCGAGCCCGGTCAGATGCAGCCCGTTTTCGGCAAAGCCTTGCAGCATTAGCGCGCGAACATGGGCTTCTTGCGCGCCTTTGCAGACGATCTCGACCGCATAATAGCGCGTCAGTTCCGTGGTCTGGATCGGCTGGCGGTCCAGCACGCGCGCAAGCGGGCGCAGTCCCAGATTGACGAAAACCACTGCCCCCGTGACCGAAGCCGCCAGCATGAACTCGCCCGCGCCCGCGAGCATTCCGATGGCGGCGGCACACCAGAGCGTCGCTGCCGTGTTCAGCCCGCGCACATTGAACCCTTCACGGAAGATGATGCCCGCGCCCAGAAACCCGATGCCCGAGACGATCTGCGCGGCCACGCGGGTCGGGCTGATTTCATCGGGAAAGGCGGCGGAGAACAGCACGAAGCTCGCCGCGCCCAAGGCCACGAGCGTATTCGTGCGCAGCCCCGCGAGGCGCTGGCGCCATTGCCGTTCCATGCCGATGATCGCGCCGAACAGCAGCGCCGCAGAGAGGTTCAGGATCGGCTGGAACAGGATCAGGTCGGGCATGGGGTCTCCTTCGCAATGCGATGCGTCATGTCAGGCCAGTGTGACAGGTTTACGACGCGGGCGCCCAGAGCAGGCGGATTTCGGACAGATCGCTCCTGGCCTGCTGCAATCGAAAGGCGATGCGCGTCTGCGCGCCGCTGACCGGGGTTTCGCGCAACTCGACCACAGCAATGACGCCCTCGTCGCGGTAATCAAGGCTCAGGCGGCGGATTGCCCCGGCGGGGACGATCCCGTCCAGACAATCGCGCACGACTTGCGCAAGCTCCGGGCGCAGGGCGGCTTCATGCGCGGCGGGGCCGTCGGCATGGCCTTCTGGTTCGGGGTGGATGATGATCTCGTTCACGTCTGGCAGGGCAGCGAGCACATTGGCGCGGGCGGCCTCAGACAGGCGATGCGCTTCGGAAAGGGTCATTGCGGGATCGAGCGCGATATGGACATCGGCCTGAATCGCCCCGCCCATATGGCGCAGCCGCAGGTCATGGGCGTCGCGCACGCCGGGGGT
>PXDM01000421.1 GCA_003565055.1 Paracoccaceae bacterium | reverse complement strand
GCTCTGCTGTGGGAGCCGCCTCCGTCCCGGTGGAGGCGGCTCCCACAGCAGAGCAACCCGTCGCCACACCAGAGCACGTGGTCGCCATACCGCAGCAGGCAGCCTTCGCAGCGCCGCAGGAGCCTGCGCCGGCAGTCCAACCGCAGATGACAGCCCCAGACAACCCGGAGCCCCGCCCCGGCAAACGCCTTGTCATGGCGCGCTACCGCACGCGCATGCCTGACCCGACCACAAAGGACCGAAGGCTCAGAGCCTGACCCCGAAACGGCCTCCTGCCAGAGGCTTGCCCTAGACCCGGCGCCGCATTGGCGCGACGTATCAGAGGACCTGACATGAATGTATGTCCGAACATGACCGAAGCCGCGCATACAGCCCGCAAGCTGCGCGAGCCGATTGCGATCATATCGCTCAGTGGCCGGTATCCGGGCGGCGCCAATTCGCCCGATCAGCTCTGGGAGCTTCTGAAAACCGGGCGCGACGGCGTGACCGAAATCAATGGTGATCGTTGGGATACCGGCTGGCACCATCCCGAAAAAGGACGCAAGGGCCGGGTCTATGCGCAGGCGGGCGGGTTCCTCGACGATATACGCGGGTTTGACGCGGATTTCTTCGGCATCTCGACGCGTGAAGCCGCACAGATTGATCCCCAACAGCGGCTCCTGCTCGAACTGACCTGGGAACTGCTGGAAAATGCAGGTCTCATTCCCGCCGAAGTGTCTGGCGCGGCAGTCGGGGTCTATGTCGGCATCTCGAACAATGACTATGCCCAGTTGATCGGCGGCGGCGTGCCCGATGCTTATTCCAATACGGGTTCGGCCTTCAGCATCGCGGCGAACCGGGTGTCCTACATCTTCAACCTCGCAGGCCCCAGCATGGCCGTTGACACGGCTTGCTCATCGAGCCTCGTCTGCGTGCATCAGGCATGTCAGGCGATTGCCAATGGCGATTGCGAAATGGCGATTGCGGGCGGGGTCAACATTCTCGCCGATATCCGCCCATGGCAAGGCTTCGCTGCCGCCTCCATGCTCTCCCCCGAGGGGCGCTGCAAGAGTTTCGATGCCTCGGGCAGCGGCTATGTGCGCGCCGAGGGTGGCGGCATGGTGCTGCTCAAACCGCTCTCTGCCGCAGAGCGCGATGGCGACCGCATTCTCGGTGTGATCCGCGCAACTGGCGTCAATTCCGACGGGCGCACCATGGGCCTGTCGATGCCCTCGATCGACGCGCAGACGGCCCTGCTCGAACAGCTCTATCAGGACTGCGGGATCGCGGCGGATGATGTGTTTTACGTCGAGGCCCATGGCACCGGCACGTCCGTCGGGGATCCGATTGAATGTGAAGCGATTGGCCGCGTTCTGGGCCAGCCGCGCGCGAATGGCTCTGTGTGTCACATCGGGTCGATCAAATCCAATATCGGGCATCTGGAGCCCGCCTCCGGCATTGCCGGGCTGAGCAAGCTGCTCCTGGGCTTCCAGCATGGCGAAATCCCGGCCAATCTGCATTTTGCCACGCCCAACCCCAAGATCGACTTTGACGGCTGGAAACTCGATGTCGTGGCCCAGCCTCTGCCGCTGCCCGAACCAGGCAAAGCCGTCTTTGCGGGCATCAACTCCTTTGGCTTTGGCGGCACGAACAGCCATGCGATCATCGAGCGCTACACGGGCGCAGCGCCCGCCGAGCGCGATTTGCGCAATCCGGGGCTTCTGATGCTCTCGGCCCAGTCCGAGGCCGCGCTCAAGGCGCTCGCTGAAAGCTATCTGGACCTGCTGCGCGCACCCGGTGCCGATTGGGTGCAGATCGCAAGCGCCGCAGCGCATTGCCGTGCGCCTCTGACGCGCCGTCTGGTGCTGCGCGCCAGCACTGCCGCCGAGGCCGCAGAGCGGCTTCAAGCCTGGCTTGATCAGCAAGCCAATCCGCATGTCGCGACAGGCACCGCCCCCAGACCCGTGGTGCCCATGGCCTTCGCCTATTCCGGCAACGGCCCGCAATGGTGGGGAATGGGGCGCGAATTGCTGGCGAGCAGCGATGCCTTCCGCGCCAGTATTGAGGCGGTCGATCAGATCTTCGCCCCGCTGGCCGGATGGTCGCTGATCGAGGAAATGGCCCGCCCGGAGGCCGACAGCCGGATCGCCCTGACCGAAATCGCGCAGCCGATGCTCTTTGCTTTGCAGGTCGGGCTGACCGGGTTGCTGCGTGATCAGGGTATCACCCCCACGGCCGTCTTTGGCCATTCGGTGGGCGAAGCGGCAGCCGCATGGGCGAGCGGCGCGCTCAGCCTCGAGACCGCGACGCGTGTGATTTTCCACCGCTCGCAGGAGCAGGCGCGCACAGCCGGGCTGGGCAAGATGGCGGCACTGGGCGTCGATCCGGAGACCGCACAAGACTATATCGACGAGATCGGCGGCTGGCTTGAGATCGCGGCCCAGAACGCGCCCGAGGGCGTCACTGTGGCAGGCGATGAGGCAAAGCTCGCTGTCTTGGTCGACCGGGTGCTCGGCGCGGGCAAATTCGCGCGCTTGCTGACGCTGGACTATCCCTTCCACACGCAGGCGATGGATCAATGTCGCGACGGGTTGATGACCGCGTTGCAGGACATGGAAACCCGCCCCGCAGACGTGCCCTTCATTTCGACCGTGACCGGAGAAGTGCTGGACGGTCAGGCACTGAACGCCGATTACTGGTTCCGCAATGTGCGCCAACCTGTCCTCTTTGAGCAGGCCGTGCTGCACGCGATGCAAGAGCATGACATTGCTCTGGTGCTGGAAATCGGGCCGCATCCGGTGCTGCGCGACTACATCACGCAGATCGCCCGCGCGCATTCCGGGCAGGTCAGTGCCTTGCAGACGCTGCGCCGTCCGGGCAAGGCGGGTCCCGAAAGCGATGTCGAAAACCTCTCACAAGCGATAGCGGCTGCGATCGCGCATGGTGGGGCCTCGCCAACGGCGCTCTGCGACAAACCCCCCATCCTGCCCGATCTGCCGAATTATCCCTGGCAGCGCAGCGAGCATTGGCGCGGGGCCGTGGCCGTGCCGGACATTCACGTGCCCGTCTCGCGCTGTCACCCGCTGCTCGGGGGGCGTCTGGCCAGCGCAATCGCCCTGTGGGAAGGGGCGGTCAATACTGCCAGCCTGTCCTACCTGCCCGACCACCGCGTTCAGGACAGCACGATCTTCCCTGCGGCTGGCTATATCGAGCAGGCGCTCGCAGCGGGCCGGGCCGTCTTTGGGCCTGACTCTGCGATCGCGCTGGAATCCTCTGCGATCCATCGTCCGCTGTCGCTCGACAGTGATGTGGATGTGCAAGCGCAGGTTCAGCTCGACCCACAGGACGGACGCTGCGACATCCATTCGCGCGCGCCCGGCCATCCGCGCGACAACGTGCTGCATTTCTCGACGCGGGTCAGCCAGATCACGGCGGATCAGACACGCCGGCTCGATCTGGACGCATTGCGCGCGCGCATGCCTGTGCTGATGCCGGCGGGTGCTTTCTACGCCGATGCGGCCAAGCGCGGCCTGCATTATGGGCCCGCTTTCAATGGCTTGCGCTCTGTCGCGCTGAGCGCGCCGGATGCCGCGCAGCGCGAAGCGCTGACCGAGGTTGTGCTCGATTTGACCCCGTTCGGCGGCGTTGACGGCTATATGTCGCATCCCACGCTCTTCGACAGTGGCCTGCAAGGCGCGATTGCGCTGGTCGCGCAATGCGACCCGCGTCGTGTCAGTATCCTGCCAATCAGCATCGAAACTCTGCGGGCCTATGGTCCGCTGCCCGAGCGGCTTTTCTGTCATATCACATTGCGCCGCGAATCGGCACGGACGACTTTGTTCGACATGCTGTTTTGCGACGAAACTGGCGCTGTGCTGATGGAATTGCAGGGCGCGCGCTGCCAGAAGGCCAATCTGGTCGACCTCGGCGCGTCGCCTGTCATTGTCGACGCGTGGCGCCACGATGACAGCCAGCCACAGACCCACGCCCTGCCCCGCTTGCCCGACAACGACGCGCTCTTTGCTACATGGACCGAGACCGCAGAGACCGATCCGCGCAAGCAAGACTTCATGCGCGCGGCGCATCGGCTGATGGGCGTCTATGCCGCCGAGGCGCTCGACCGCCTGCGCCCGCAAACCGAGAGCTTTGATCAGGCAGCACTCGTTCGCCATGCCCGCATCCGGCGCAAACAAACCGGCTATCTCGCGCGGATCATCGAGTTCGCAAGCGCTGTCGGCGCGCTGGCGCCTTGCGAGAAGCGCTGGCACTGGCGCGGCTTGGCCGATCAGGACAGCGCGCAGGCGCTCTGGGCCGAGTTGTTCCGGGCCTTTCCGGAGTTTCAGGCCGAGTTGCTGCTGCTCGCGGAAGCGGGCGATGCGATCCATGCGCGCCTGACCGGCAAGGAAGATATCGCGCTGAACCCGACCGCAATGGCACAGCTTTTCGACACGGCGGGCTACAGCGCCGGGCGCAATGCCGCGCTCAAGCGGGTATTCGCGCAGCTCGCCGCGCAATGGCCGCAACACCGCCCCGTCCGCGTGCTCGAGATCGGCGCATGGACGGGCGCGCTCACTGCGACGCTTTTGCCGCTCATGCCAGAGCGTTGCAGTTGGTGCGTCACCGATCCGCGCGAGGAAGATGTCGCGCGGCTGACACGCCGGTTCGAGACCACGCCCCAGACCCGTGTCTTTTCGCTCTCACCGACCGAGAGCTTCGAGAGCCACGACATTGGATATGGCTCAATTGATATCGTGCTGATCTCGCGCCCGGACCGGCTGGGCAGCTCTCTCGGCGCAATGCTGGAGGAGGTCCGCAAGGCGCTCAGCGATAGTGGCATTCTGATCGTCGCAGGCTCACCGGACCCGGCGTTCGAGGGTTTCTTGCTCGATGAGACGCCCCAGATCTCCGAGGACGATCTCGCCGCCGCCGGGCTGGTCGAGCTGGTCGCGCCGGGCGACGATCTGCTGATCGCGCGCGCGCGCAGCGAGACGATGCCCGCGCCAACACTTCAGGCCGACCAAGAGACCGTGCTGCTCATCGGGCAAGCCGGGGACAAGCTGGTTGATGAGACAGTTGCGGCACTTGCTGCGGCGGATCACCTTGCAGAGACCGTGGCGCTCAGCGACATGGGGCAGATGGTTGATCGGCTGCGGACCGGTCCAATGCCGAACACGGTGGTTCTGATCAGCGCGCAACCCTCCGAGCCCGCGGCACCGGATGCGCAGGACAGTCTGTGCGAAGCCCTGCTTGAGATCACCCGTGCCATCGACGCGACCGAAGGCACCCCGCCGCGTCTGTGTGTCGTGACGCGCGGCGCTTTCCCAAGCGGGTTTGGTGATGCGCCGCAAAGCCCTGCTGACGGGGCGCTTTGGGGGCTGGGCCGCGTGGTGGCGAATGAATATCCGACAACAGAGCTGAAACTCATCGACAGTCATGGCGCGCAGGACAGCGCGGCGGCGCTGATGCGTGAGATCCTGCTGCGGGACGACGAGACCGAAGTGCAGCTCACGCAAGGCCGGCGCTTCGTCAATCGCACGCATCTGACGAGCCCGGACCGGCTGTCGACGCAATCCAGCACCGAGACAGACGGTTTCGCGCTCGATTTCCTGCCACAAGGCGGGTTCGACTCGCTGCATCTGCGCGCGCAAGAGCGCCGGGCACCGGGCGCGCAGGATGTGGAAATCGCCGTGCACGCCGCCGGGCTGAATTTCCGCGATGTGCTCTGGTGCATGGGCATGCTGCCCGAAGAAGCCGTCGAGCATGGCTTTTCCGGTGCCACCATCGGCATGGAATGCGCGGGCGAAATCACCCGCGTCGGTGCCGATGTGCAGGATTTTACCGCGGGCGACCGCGTGGTTGCCTTCGCCTCATCCTGCCTCGGCTCGCATGTGACCACATCCGCGGGCTCGGTCGCGAAAATGCCCGAAGGCATGGCATTCGACGCCGCCGCGACCATCCCCACGACCTTCCTGACCGCCTGGTATGCCTTCGATTATCTGGCGCGGCTGGAGCCGGGCGAGACGGTGCTGATTCATGGCGCGGCCGGGGGCGTCGGTCTGGCCGCGATCCAGATCGCGCAGATGAAAGGCGCGCGGATCATCGGCACGGCAGGCTCGCCGCTGAAACGGCGCGTGCTGGAATTGCTCGGGGTCGATCACGTGCTCAATTCCCGCACGCTCGATTTTGCCGATGAGGTCATGCAGATCACGCAGGGCAAAGGGGTCGATGTGATCCTCAATTCGCTCGCGGGCGAGGCGATCCTGCGCAACCTCAACTGCCTGAAACCATTTGGACGCTTCCTTGAGATCGGCAAGCGCGATTTCTACGCCAATAGCCGCATCGGCTTGCGCCCGTTCCGCAACAATCTCAGCTATTTCGGGATTGATGCCGATACGCTGCTGGTGGAGCGCCCGGATCTGGGTCGGCGCATGTTTGCGCAGGTGCTCGAGCAGTTCCGCGCGGGCCATCTGCGCCCGCTGCCCTATCAGCGCGTGCCGATCTCGCGCGCCTCCGAGGCATTCCGGCTGATGCAGCAATCGCGCCATATCGGCAAGATTGTCGTGTCCACCCGGATGGAGGCTCAGGACGCGCTGCGCATCGTGCCAAACCGTCCCGCCTTGCGCGCGGATAGCACCTATCTGGTCACAGGCGGTCTCGCAGGCTTCGGTCGCGAAACTGCGAAATGGCTGGTCGCGCAGGGGGCCCGCAGTCTTGCGCTGGTCTCGCGCAGCGGGGCCACGACGCCCGGAGCGGCTGAGTTTCTGGCCGATCTGGCGTCTCAGGGCGTGCAGGCGCGCGCCTTTGCCGCCGATATCGCGGATCAGGAGGGGCTCGCCGATGTTCTGGCCCAGTTGCGCGCCGAGATGCCCCCGCTGGTCGGGGTCGTCCATGCCGCTGCGGTGATCGAGGACGCGCCTCTGGCGAATATCACGACCGAGCAGATGCAACGCGTCTTCCGCCCCAAGATGACCGGCGCATGGAACCTGCATCACCTGACACGTGATGACCCGCTGGAATTGTTCGTGATGTATTCCTCGGCCAGCGCCCTGATCGGCAATCCGGGGCAAGGGGTCTATGTGGCTGCGAACCATTATCTTGAGACCTTGGCGATGTATCGCCAGTCGCTTGGCCTGCCTGCCTTGGCCGTGGGCTGGGGCGCAATCCGCGACGCAGGCTTCCTGACGCGCAATGAGGCCGTCGCGGGGATGTTGAAAAACCGCTCCGGGATGGATGCCACCCCCGCCGATATGGCCCTCGCGGATCTGGGGACGCTGCTTGCGACGGGCACTGCGCGGGCAAGCCTCGCACGGTTCGACATGGCGACGCTGCACAAGATGATGCCCGCAGCCCGCGCACCGCGCTTCGCCCCGATGATCCCTGCGGATCTGCTGGACGCGCTCGCGAATGATGAAACGCTCGCCGACCGTGTCCGGGCGATGCCGAAATCCGAGCGGATGCCGTATATCCAGAACTATCTGCGCGAAAATATTGCCCGGATTCTCGGCACCACCGCCGCGCAGATCGAGACCGACAAGCCGGTTTCAGACCTCGGCCTGGATTCATTGATGGCAGTTGAACTCGCCACCGCGATTGAGCGCGAAATCGGAACCGCCGTGCCCGTGATGCAACTGCTTGGCGCAGGCTCGCTGACACAGGTCGGGGGAATGATCGCGCAATTAATCGGTGTGGGGGAGACGCATTAGGACTTGTTAACCCGCACTTGACCCCCCATGAACACGCAACACGACCGCAGTCGAAACCGAGACGCCTGACGTATGAACATCTACAACGAGCTTGCCCCGGACAGCGCCTCAGATCGCGAGTACCTGCCGCTCTTGTCGTCACAACTGCCGATCTGGTTTGACGTACAGACAGCGGGCGCGGCAGGCTATCGGCTGGGGTGCTCGGTGCAGTTCGCTGGCAAGATCGACCATGACGATCTTGCCCAGTCCCTGAAACTGCTGACAGCGCGCCATAATGGCTTGAGGCTGCGCATTGACCCGGACACCCCGAGGCAGTGGGTTTCCTGCTCCGACGCGGTCAATCTGACAATCGTGGCGCATCCGGAGGTGGGCGATGATGCGATAGAGCCACTGCTCGACGCCTATGTCCAGCGCGTGTTTGAGCGCCCCATGATCTACGGGCCGGAGCCACTCTTTGCGGTCCATCTTCTGGAATTTGCCGAAACTTCCGTGCTGCTATGGGATTTCGACCATATCATCGCGGATTCCCTCGGTGTGCGCATCGCGCTTCTGCATTGGTTCAACGCCTATCAGGCGGTCAGTTCGAGCGATCCGGTCAAGCTCACCCCGCTGAGCTCCGTCGGTGACCTGATCACCCGCGAGCAGGACTATCTCGACAGCCCGGCACTGGCGCGTGATCTCGCCTATTGGACATCGCGCTTCGACCCTTTGCCGCCCGCACTTTTGCCAGAGACAGGACGCGACGGGCTTGATGCGCCCTTCGCGCCCACAACGCGGCGCATCCTGCCGCCGCAACTGGCCGAAGCGCTAAAAGACGGTGCCAGCGCTGCCAACACTGTGCTGCAACGCGTGCTCTTTGCGCTGTTCTCGGTTTCGCTTGCCCGGCGCTTTGGTCATGCCAGCCTTAGCGCAGGAATGGCGCTCCACCAGCGCGACCAGCGAACGTTCAACACAGTAGGCATGACCGCGATGCTGATGCCTGTCGTCGCGCGCTTCGAGCCTTGGTGGGATCTGAGCGAGTGTATCGAGGCGTTCAGCGAAGATCTCGACGCCGATCTTGTGCACCACCGCACCCCGTCTGACGCGATCTTGCGCGCGCTGCGCAAAACTGCGCCCGATCTGACCCATCTGTTTGATATGTCGATGTCATGGGTGCCCTATAGTGGCAGCACGCATCCTGATCATGCGGCATTTACGGTCAGCACGCTCGACAATCGTGAGGCGGTTCCAATCGCGCTTCATGCGTCCGAAAACCCCGATACGGGCGCGATCCATTACATGATCCGCCTGCGCCCGGACTATGCGCAGATCATCAATGGCGACGCGCTGGCCGATCATTTCGAGGAGATTCTCACGCTCTTTGCCCAGGATGAAAGCCTGTGCTTCGAAGAGATTGCGCGCTGCAGCAGCCGCGAAACCGCGCTGATCGCGGAAAACAGCGGTCACGACCGAACGGCGGGCGCGCCTGTGGCTCTGGCGCGGCTGGCGGGGCATGTGGCGGCGCGGGGGTCGGCGGAGTTTGTGCGCGCGGCGTTGCTGGATGATGGCGGGCTGGACGGGGCGGCGGGCGACGGGGCGGCGGGCGACGGGGCCGGGGGCGTGGACGGCGCAGGCAGCGGGGCGGTGCGCAGCTACAGCTATGCCGGGCTCTGGGCGGCCTCGGCGGGGCTGGCGCGGGCGCTGGCGGCGCAGGGCGTGGGCGCGGGCGCGCGGGTGGCGCTTGGTGTGGCAGACGAATGCGCGCATCTGCTGGGGCTGGTCGCGCTCTGGCGGCTGGGCGCGGTCGCCGTGCCGCTCGATGCGCGCCTGCCCGAGGCGCGGCTTGCGCATCTGCTGGCCGATGCCGGGATGCGCGTCGCGCTCGCCGATGGCGATCTCGCCGCCCGCCTCACCGCGCTCGGCTGCACCACCCTTCCGCCCGAGGCCCGCATGGACCTGCCCG
>PXDM01000494.1 GCA_003565055.1 Paracoccaceae bacterium | reverse complement strand
GATGGGGGCGGATTTCGACCCCTCGGCGCATGGGCTGGGCCTTGTGCATTGCCGCGAGATCGAGGGCATGGTGTTCATTTGCCTTGCGCAGACCGCGCCCGATATCAGCGAATTGGCGGCGCAGGCCGCGCGCTACATGGGGCCGCATGATCTGGCCAATCTGAAAGTCGCGCATCAATCCAGCATTATCGAGCAAGCCAACTGGAAACTGGTGCTGGAAAACAACCGCGAATGTTATCACTGCTCGGGCTCGCATCCGTCGCTCTGCGTGACTTTTCCTGATGACCCCAATCTGGTCGGCGCCGATGACAGCACCACCAGCAATGCAGGCCGCGCGCATGTGGAGCGTTGCGAAGCGGCAGGGCTGCCCGCGAAATACGTCATCGACCCGTCCGAGCGCTGGCGCTTCGTGCGCATCCCGTTTCTGGGCAAGGGGGTCAGCTACACGCTGGACGGCAAGGCGGCGGTCAGCAAACGTATCGGGTCCGTGCCCTTCGATGATGCCGGGTCCTGCCTGTTCTTCCACTATCCGAACACCTGGAATCACTTCCTGTCCGATCAGGTGCTGACCTTCCGTGTCTTGCCGGTTGGCCCGCAGCAAACGCAGGTCACAACCACCTGGCTGGTCCACAAGGAGGCCGAAGAAGGGCGCGACTATGATCTGAAGCGCCTGACCGAAGTCTGGATCAACACCAATGACGAAGACCGCCGCATCGTCGAGGAAAACCAGCGCGGGATCAATTCGCCCGCCTATCTGCCCGGCCCCTACAGCCCGGCGCAGGAAGGCGGCGTCAATCAGTTCGTCGACTGGTATTGCCGGACGCTGCAAACGGCCCTGATCGGCCCGCGCCAGATCGCGGCGGAGTGACACCATGATCCCGATGCCGACCAAGGACAGCCCCATCTGGCGCGATGACGAGGAGCTGGAATGCGTGGCCATCCTGCCCGAAGCGCCGGGGGTCAGGACATTCGTGTTCCGTTCGCCCTCAGCGGCGATGTTCGTCTATCGCGCAGGCCAGTTCCTGACGCTGGATCTGCCTGTGCCCGGCGGCAATGTGCAGCGGACCTATACGATTTCCTCATCGCCGGTGACCTCGGCCTATCTGTCCATCACGGCCAAGCTGCAGCCGGGCTCGGTGGGCACGGCCTGGATGCATGATCACCTGCAGGTGGGCATGCGCCTGCGCGCCTATGGTCCCGCCGGGCTGTTCCATCTGCCGCCCCAGCCTGACGGGAAATACCTGTTCATCTCGGCAGGCTCTGGTGTGACGCCGATGATGTCCATGGCCACCACGCTCTTCGAGCGGGGCGAGGATCCGGATATCTGTTTCATCCAATGCGCCCGCAAACCCAGCGACCTGATCTTCCGGCGCAGGCTGGAATACATGGCCTCGCGCGTGTCAGGTCTGGCGCTGCATTTCGTCGTCAGCCAGCACGAACCCTATGAGGTCTGGACCGGCTACCGAGGCCAGCTGAACCAGTTGATGCTGGGCCTGATGTGCAACGATTATCTGGAACGCGATGTCTATTGCTGCGGGCCGGAGAGCTTCATGACGGCGGTGCGCGAGATCCTGATCTCGCTGGGCTATGACATGGCGCGCTACCATCAGGAATCCTTCCACGCGCCCGCCGAATCCGTGGCCGAGATCAAGGAATTCGACGATCCTGTGCCCGATGACACTGCGCAGGCCGAAATCGTCTTTTCCCGCTCTGGCCTGTCCGTGACCTGCACCGAGGGCGACACGATCATGCAGATCGCCCGCGCGCAAGGGTTGCCCGTGGCCTCAGGCTGCAATTTCGGCCTCTGCGGCACCTGCAAGACCCGCAAGATCTCAGGCGACGTGCATATGGTCCATAACGGGGGGATCAGCGAGGAAGACATCGACGACGGGTATATTCTCGCCTGTTGCTCCAAACCTGTGGGCCGCGTCGAGATTGATGCCTGACGCGCGATAGATGTCGCCCTGAGCAGGATTTAAGCCCCGGCCGGAGCAACAAGCATGCACCGTTTCAGACCAGTTTGGTTGCCTCTACCCGGAGGCTGCCAACGGCACCCAGGTCAACAGCGGAACCCTCGGGCATGTTCCGAAAACGGACATTCTCTGATTGTCGAAAAAGCATTCCACGCCCGGGAATTGGACGCGTAGGGGCGTGGCAGCCATGTCACGATTGTTCGCCTAACTCCAATCCAGCACGACCTTGCCGGAATTGCCGCGGCGCATGATCTCGAAGCCTTGCGCAAAGTCATCGGCGCCCCCCCCCGCTAGGGCGCGCGCGATCCGGGGGGGGCGCGGCGGGCCTGAAGCTCGGGGACTTCGGCCATGCTGAGGAGGCTCCTGCGACGACGCAGCGCCATTGAAGCCGAGATCGAGCGCATGAAAACGGACAGCCGATTAACGCGATGCACGCCGAAAGGCACAGCAGGCGATGCGATCTTCGTTGTTCTCTGTGCCTGCGGCCACAATATCCGCAGGATACCGGCCCGCCTGCGGGCCATTTTGGTCCTGTTCATCGCTGCCATGCTCGGCACTTTCGAGCAGCGCCTGGAAGGTCACCTCACGCCAGAGATCGCCTGATAGGATTGTTCAGGGCGAACCAAGCATGGCGGGATCACCGCGCCGGAAAAACCGCGACTTCACGCGCGATGACTATGCCCGTGGCCTGTTAATGTCACCGTAACGCGTCACAGGTATTTTTCTGATTGCTGCGGCCTATGGAGCAATCATGCTGACCGTCTATACATGCCTTGTAGAAGAACATGATTGGCGTCTTGTCCTTGTCGCGCTTGCGATCTGTCTTGTCGGATGCATGGTCAGCACGGCGCTATGGGAAAAGCTCGACCACAAGAAAGGTGCGCAGCGCGCAGTCTGGCTTGGCCTCGCAGCCTTCACGGCAGCCGCATCCATCTGGGCCACGCATTTCATCGCCATGCTTGCCTATGATGTCCGGCTGGACCGTGGACTCTCCATTCCCCTGACCGCGCTTTCCTTCGCCCTGGCAGTCTTGCTCATGGTCCCGGCGAGCCTTGCCCTCGGACTGGCGCGCCGCAACCTGCGATGGGCAGCACCGGCCGGCGCGACATTCACTGTCGCAGTGGCCGTGATGCATTACACGGGCATGGCCGCCTATCAGACCGGGGCCTGGCTCATGTGGGATCTGCGCTACGTCGCGGGCTCTGTGGTCGCTGGCAGCGTGTTCTCGGTTGCCGGGGCCGCGCTTTTCGCATCGCCGCATCCCTGGCTTGCCCGCCTCGGCGCAGCTCTTCTGCTTGCCTTGGGCATAGCGGCATTGCATTTCACGGGCATGAGCGCCGTCACCATCACGCCGTTTCTCGACCCGCTCCAAGGCGATCCCGGCCTGAGTGGCGATTGGCTTGTTGGCGCGACATTCGCCGCAGTGCTCGCGGTGCTGCTGGGGGCTGCGGCGGCACTCTGGCAAGATCGGGTCGAGTTGCACCGAAGCACTCAAGCGATGCGCAGAGCGCGCGACCGGGCAGAAGCCACGACGCGCGCGAAATCGCTCTTTCTGGCCAAGATGAGCCATGAACTGCGCACCCCCCTGAACGGTGTTCTGGGGCTGACTCAAGCCCTGCGCGATACCCCGCTTCGCGAGGATCAGCGAGAGCTTGTGGATACCATCTTCAGCTCTGGACATGCGCTCGCTGCGATCGTGGACGATATTCTCGACGCTGCACGAATCGACGCCAAACGAATAGTTCTCGAACCGGCGCCCTTCGAGATTAAATCGCTTGTCAACGATGTGGTGCGCCTGATGGCCGGACAGGCGCGCGCCAAAGGGATCAAATTAGAGGCCACAATCTCGCCCGACCTGCCCGCATGGGTGCTCGGCGATGCGCCGCGTGTACGCCAGATCCTGCTCAATCTTGTCGGAAACGCAATCAAGTTCACCGAAGTCGGCGAAGTGCGTATCGACGTCCAGCGGGGATCCGCCCGTGACGCCATTGTCCTCGCTGTAAGCGATACCGGCATCGGCATCCCGGCTGACAAGCAAGCCGCAATATTCGCGCCCTTCGCGCAAGCCGACGATTCAACGACCCGCCGCTTTGGCGGGACGGGGCTTGGTTTAACGATTTGTCGGGAGCTTGCGCGCCTGATGGGCGGCAACGTCGAAGTCGAAAGCACTCCGGGCAGCGGGACGACGTTCCGTGTTCAACTGCCACTTCCACATGTGGAGGAAGCACCCATTCCGCAAGCCCCGCGCCAGGACATGCCTCAGAATGAACGCGCTATGCCTTCGCCGGGGCTCTCCGACACGGTTTGCGGAATAGATGCTCCGGCCCGTATCAAGCGCATTCTGGTTGTCGATGACATGCAACTCAATCGGCTTGTGGTTCGACGCCTGCTTCCAGCGGATTCCTTTGAGGTCGAAGAGGCCGAAAACGGAAAACGTGCATGCAACGCAGTTGCGCAAGCCACTGCCGAAGGCCGTCAATTCGATGTCATCCTCATGGATGTTTCGATGCCCATCATGGATGGGCTTGCCGCCACCGCCGCTATCCGGGAAGCCGAACTTTCGCGGCCACCTCCCAATGTGCCCATTCGAATCGTCGGCCTTACCGCGCATGCCGCGCCAGAGGACAAGACACGATGCCGTGCGGCGGGTATGGACGAAGTGCTCACCAAGCCAGTCAACCGCAACAGCCTTCTGGAAGCGCTCGGCGGTTTCGTTAGGCATATTGCCGATCAGCCCGGTCCGGCCTGATCATCCGGTTGATACTTGAAACAGTCTCTACGACAGACCAGTCGAGCGGCCATACGGTAATCTCCCCCAATTTCAAAGGGGTGCATCGGTAGAACTCATGCGGCCATTTTGTCGAGTCGCGCCCGCTTCGGGAACAGTTTCATGGCGGGTGTGATGCCGCCGATCCCCATGTTGGGGCCCACGCATCCTGAGAAGGTCAGCAAAGGGCACGGGCGCGACCGCGGGGGCACATGTTCCACGGCGCGGGCGAAACCTTCCACCTGCGCAAAATGAGCGCAAATAGATGAGCATTACCCAGAAGTCTGAGCCTATGCGTCTTCTGCTGCGGAAAGCTGCAGCATCGGGAGCAGTCTGCATCGCGGCCACCATGTCGTTCATTCACCCCATGCTGCATCCTGCGAGACGATCGCCGATAAGGCTGGCCGCGGAACCTCGCTGCGCCGCACAAGAAAGGCCGCTCTGGGCCGCGCACGGTGCTGCTTTTGCGTAGATATCGTCTCCGCTGCGGTCTTCCTGAATGTCGCTGATGGCCTCCAGTCCATCATAGAGTCTCTTGTATCAGATGGCGAAGACGCGCATATCGCCCCTGCACGACCAAACGGGGACAACCGATGCTCAGCCGCGAACAGACAGCCGCTTTTCTCGATAGATCGATTGTGCGCAATGGCATCCTGGGCGTGATCGTGTTCAACGCACTGTTGCTGGGGCTCGAGACATCGCGCAGCCTGATGGCGGTCGCAGGTCCCCTGATCATCGGGCTCGACAAGCTGTGCCTGTCGATCTTCGTGCTGGAACTGGCGTTGAAACTTCATGCCCAGCGCGGGCAATTCTGGCGCTCGGGCTGGAATATCTTCGACTTTCTCATCGTCGGCATCTCGCTCATGCCGGGCGCACAGAGCTTTTCGGTGCTGCGTGCGCTGCGCATCCTGCGGCTGTTGCGTGTCGTGTCGGTCAGCCCCAATCTGCGCCGCGTGGTCGAAGGCTTCATCAAGGCGCTGCCGGGCATGGGCTCGGTCTTCCTGCTGATGGGGATGCTCTTCTATATCGGCGCGGTCATGGCGACGACGCTCTTTCGCAACAGCTTCCCCGACTGGTTCGGGGATCTGGGCAATTCGGCCTATTCGCTCTTCCAGATCATGACGCTGGAATCGTGGTCCATGGGGATCGTGCGCCCTGTGATGGAGGTCTATCCCTATGCCTGGGCCTTCTTCGTGCCCTTCATCATGGTCACCACTTTCGCGGTTGTGAACCTGCTCGTGGGTCTGATCGTCAATTCGATGCAGGACGCCCATGCCGCCGAGAGCAACCAGGCGACCGAAGACTACCGCGACGAAGTGCTCAAACGCCTCGCGGCCATCGAGGCGCGGCTGAATGCACAAGCGGGCGACAAGACCCCGCCCGGCGAATGACAGCTTCGTGAAGCCCCATCTGGCAGCTTGGCAAACCCCGCCGCGCAGGGCATAATTCCCGGAAAAATTCCAGAGGCAGTAACATGGTCTTTTTCCGAGTCGCAGCCGCACTCGCGCTTCTCGCGGTGCTGGCATCTTGTGGCGCCCCGAGCAAATTCCGCACCTATCACGGCCCCGAAGTCACGCAGATCGTGGTCCACAAGGCCGCGCGGCGGATGCATCTCTATCACCATCACCAGCGCCTGCGCAGTTTCCGCGTGCAGCTTGGGGGCAATCCCATCGGCCACAAGCAGCGCGAAGGCGACCGGCGCACACCCGAGGGCGATTACATCATCGACCGGCGCAACCCGAATTCGGCTTTCCATTTGTCCATCGGGATCAGTTACCCCAATGAAGAAGACCGCGCCCGCGCCGAAGCCAATGGCTGGCGTCCTGGTGGCGATATCTTCATCCATGGCAAAGGCCCCCGCTTCCAGCGCGCGCGGGGGGACTGGACCGATGGCTGCATCGCGGTGACCGACCGGCAGATGGAAGATATCTACGCCATGGTGCGCGACGGAACTCCGATCCGTATCTTGCCCTGAGACTGCATTCCGGGGATCAGCCATGATCCCCCAAGCGCGCCAGAGCATAAATTTTCGTCACCTGACGAAAGGCGCGCTTCTTTCCCGACTGTTTGTTGACTTCGCAAGCCTTTGCGGCTATCTCCGCCTCACCGCACGCGCTGCGGTCGTTTTCATGTATCAACCAGAGAGACCCATGGACAGTTGCTCTAGTAGCGGTCTGGCCTCTGTGTTTTGCGAAATGCTGCGCAGCCGCCAGACCTCCCGGACATCATCAGACCACCCGGCCTGTCTGCGGCTTCGGGGCGCGCGTATGTAACGCGGCCCTTGTGCTTCCAGACCGGCGCGGCTGGACGGAGGCACGACAATGACTTTTCACTTCCCCCATATGGCTCCACCCGGCGCTGACCCGCGCCGCGATCTCTGTGCAGTCTGGCTGCGCGAGGCGCGGACCGGAAGGCTCACGCGGCATTGGCTGGCAAAGACGCCCGCATCCGACGCATTGGACACCCCCCTTTGCGCACTTCTGCAACAGCAGGCCGAGTTGCGCGCGGGCTGAAGCCCAACCGCACGACCCCTGCAAGCGACAGGAGGGCGTCTCATGCGTCTTATTATCGCTGGCGGGCGGCATTTCGATGATGTCGCCCTGATCCGCGCTGCTTTGGCGCGCGCGCATGCCATCAGGCCGATCACCGTGCTAATCCATGGCGGCAGTGGTGCGCTTGGCATCACTTCCGAGGACTGGGCGCGTGAAATGCGGCTTCATGTCGTGCGCTACCCTGCGAATTGGCGGGAATTCGGCAAGCGCGCCGAAGCGATCCGCAATGCCTTCATGATCGAGGATTCACGCCCCGACATGGTTCTGGCACTGCCCGGCGGGAATGACACGGCCGATCTGATCGCCAATGCCGCGCGCGTCGGTCTGCCCGTCATTGACGCAGAGGGCCAATCCATCACGACCGATGCCAAGACAGAGCCGCGCGCAGGCGCGACCCTGCACTCTCTCTCCCCGAAAACCCCCTGAGACAGAGTATAAGGCCATGAAAATGCAAACAATCGACCCGCGTTTCGCCCGCCCGGCAGATATTTTCGGCCATCTGGAACTTCTGATGACCCAGCTTGATGCCCCGCCCACCGAGCGCACGGCGAAACTGAAAGCCGCCTCGACCGCCAAGAAAGCCCGCAAGCTGGTGGAAGAAGCCACTGAGGTCGCGCTGGACGCCGTGGCCGACAACCCGGAAGGGCTGATCGCGGAAAGCGTCGATCTGCTCTACCATCTGGCGGTTCTCTGGCATGACCGTGGGATCGCGCCCGGCGATGTGCGCGCGGAAATGGCGCGGCGCATGGCCGTGCTGGGGATTGCCGAAAAGCTGCCGAAAAAAGGCCCGGCAAAGAAGCTGCTCAAGCACAAGGCACCCTTCGGCACGCCCTGCGCGCACTATCGCAAGGGCGACCGGATTGGGCCGGTAACCTTGTCAACGGCCTTTGGCTGAACGCACGCGAAGGAGCAGGCCATGACCGTTCTTATGTCGCAAGAAGCCTTGCGCGCGCATCTGGCACAGGGGGATTTGCTCACCCTGCGCGAAGCGTTGGCCGAGTTGCACCCGGCGGATCTCGCCAATGAGGTCGGTGGCCTGCCCCCATCCGAGGCCGCGAAACTGATGCGTGCGCTCACGCCCGCGCAGCAAAGCAAGGTGTTCGGCTATTTCGGACCGCGCTTCCAGATCGCCATTGCGCGCCATATCGCGCGCCCCGATTTCGCGCGGATCGTGACCGATATGAGCCATGACGAGCGCGCCGACCTGTGGAAAGCGCTGTCAGAAGACCAGCGCGCGACGCTGCTGCCGGCGCTCGCGCAGGCCGAACGCGAGGATATCCGCCGCCTTGCTGCCTATCCCGAAGGCACCGCAGGCGCGGCCATGACCTCGGATTACGCGACGCTCGCGCCCGAGATGACAGTCGCGCAGGCCATCGCCCATCTGCGCAGGGAAGCCCCTGACACAGAGACGATCTACACCGCCTATGTCGTCGATGCCGAGCGCAAGTTGCAGGGCGTGATCACGCTGCGCGATCTGATACTGGCCGATGAACGACGCTCGGTGTCCGATCTGATGATGGTCAATGCGCCCTCTGGCCGGGTGGATGAGGGTTTGCGCGATATTGCCGAGCGCATCGCCGCCTATGATGTTTTTGCTCTGCCGATCCTCACGACGGGCGGGCGGCTGGTGGGGATCGTCACGATTGACGACGCGCTCGATATCGGGCGTGCGGCCTCTGCGGCGACGCTCGCGCGCTTCGGTGCGACTGGCGCTTTCGCGGGCGATGATCTGGACATGCGCGGCTCCAGCCTCGGGCGGATTTTCCGCGTGCGGCTGGTCTGGCTGTCGATCCTGAGCGTCTTTGGCGTCGTCACAGCGGGCTATATCGCGGGGCAAGAGGCGCTTCTGGCGGAAATGCTGATTTTGGCGGCTTTCGTGGCCCCGATCATCGACATGGGTGGCAATACTGGCAGCCAATCGGCCACGCTGGTCATTCGCGCCATGGCTTTGGGCCAGCTGGAGCTGCGCGCGCGTGACATCTGGTTCGTGCTCAGGCGCGAACTCCCGGTGCTTGTCGGCTTGGGACTGGTCGTGGCCAGCCTGATGGCGGTGCTGGCGGGCATCGGCCAGACAATCGCGCCGAAAGTGCTCTGGGTGATCTGGCTGACGATGATTTGCGTCACCATCATGGGCGGCGTGCTCGGCGCGCTCGCCCCATTTGCGGCGCGCCGCCTTGGCACCGACCCGGCGGTCATGTCCGCGCCGCTGATCACCTCGATCATGGATCTGGTGGGGGTGGTGATTTATTTCGCCATCGCCTGGGCGCTGCTTGGCCCCCTGACAGGAGGCGCGTGATGGCTGGCCCATATCTGTCACCCGCGCGTCACAGGTGGCGGCGAT
>PXDM01000318.1 GCA_003565055.1 Paracoccaceae bacterium | reverse complement strand
GGGCCTCGGCGAGACGCGCGAGGCCAAGCTCGACGCGTACCGGCAGGCGCGCGAGCAGATCAAGAAACATATTCTGGACCGTTTCGGTCCCCCAACGCGAGGTCAGGAATGAGTGACACGATCATCCACCGCTATTTCGACGCCTTCAACGCAGGCGACACGGAGACGATGCTGGTGCTGGTCAGCGACGATGTTGCCCACCATGTCAATCAGGGCGAGACACGCCGGGGCCGCGCAGCATTTGCGGAATTCTGCAGCCATATGGGGGTGAGCTACCGCGAGCAGTTGCGCGACATGGTGATTTTCCTCGCGCCGGACGGGACGCGTGCGGCGGCGGAATTCACGGTGCATGGCGAATATCTGCAGACCGATCCCGGCCTGCCCGAAGCCCATGGCCAGCGCTATGTGCTACCTGCCGGGTCTTTCTTCACGATTGACGGGGACAAGATCACCCGCATCACGACCTATTACAACCTCCAGGACTGGATCACACAGGTTTCGGCATGAGCCTGCGCTATGAGACCTTGACCGGGGCCGCGATCGGCGCGGTGATTGACGGGCTCGCACGCCTGCGCATCACGGTGTTTCGCGACTGGCCCTATCTCTATGACGGCGATCTCGATTATGAGCGCGATTACCTGAGCGGCTACCAGACGACCCCGAGCGCATTGGTGGTCGCGGCCTATGATGGGGCAGAACTGGTCGGGGCTTCGACTGGCCTGCCGCTTTTGCAGGCCGATGCGGAATTTGCCGGAGCCTTTGCGGGCACAGAACATGACCCCGCGCGGATCTTCTATTGCGCCGAATCCGTGCTGCTGCCCGCCTGTCGCGGTCAGGGCGCGGGGCATCGGTTCTTCGATCTGCGCGAAGCCCATGCCCGCGCGCAGGGTTACAAGCAAACCGCCTTTTGCAGCGTCATGCGGCCTGCGGATCACCCGGCCCGCCCGGCCAGCTATCGCCCGCTCGACGCCTTCTGGCGTGGGCGCGGCTATGCGCCGGTTGCCGGGGCCATCGCGACCTTCCACTGGCGCGATCTGGGCGATGCAGCCGAGAGTGAAAAACCCCTGCAATTCTGGATGCGTGATCTATGAAACTCGCCTGCGCCGCCTACCCGCTCGACCCTTTCGCGGATTTCGCGGCTTTAGCGGAGAAGCTGACCCGCTGGGTCGCGCAAGCCGCCGATCAGGGCGCGGAGCTTCTGGTCTTTCCCGAATATGGCGCGATGGAGCTTGCGAGCCTCGGCGGCGCGGCCATTGCGGCGGATCAGGAAGCCGCACTCCATGAAGTCATGCGCCACACAAGCGCCGTGCAGGATCTGCATTGCGCGCTGGCGCAGCGTTTCGGGCTGCATATCCTCGGGGCCTCGGGGCCTGCCATGGCCGACGGGGTTGCGCGGCCTGTCAATCGCGCGGTGCTCTATGGGCCGGAGGGCGTGATCGGGCATCAGGACAAACTGATCATGACCCGGTTCGAGCGCGAGGATTGGGACATCGCCCCGGGTGACAGGGCGCGCGTCTTTGACACGGGCCTCGGCAAGCTCGGCGTGCTCATCTGCTATGACAGCGAATTTCCCCTGCTGGCGCGCGCCATGGTCGAGCAAGGCGCGGAGATCCTGCTGGTGCCGTCCACGACCGAAACCATCGCGGGCTATACCCGCGTCAAGGTCGGCGCAATGGCGCGCGCGCTGGAAAGCCAATGCGTGAGCGCCCATGCCCCGCTCGTGGGGATGGCCGAATGGTGCGCGGGCGTGGAGGAAAACCACGGCGCGGCGGCGATCTACGGGCCGCCCGATGCAGGCTGGCCCGACGACGGGGTTCTTGCACAGGGCGCGCTCGATGCACCGGGCTGGGTGATGGCAGAGGTCTCGCGCGCAAAGATCGCGCAGACCCGCGCGGATGGTGTCGTGCTGGGCCTGCAGCACTGGCCCGAGCAATACGACCGGATCAAGCACAGCCCGGCAGGGTGATCCTGCGCCACAGGGCAAATGGAGCCTGCGTGCTTGTCACGCAGCTTGGACGGCTCAAGACGCGTTTAGGGCTTGATTTTTCGCCTTTCGCACCGCATTTACTGGCGCGCGCGGGGCTTTCTTGCGCGTTCAGGATGGAGTGAACATGGCCAAGGAAGAACTGCTCGAATTCCCCGGTGTCGTGAAGGAACTCCTGCCAAATGCGACATTTCGGGTCGAGCTGGAAAACGGCCATGAAATCAACGCGCATATGGCAGGCAAGATGCGCAAGAACCGCATCCGTGTTCTGGTCGGCGACAAGGTTCAGGTGGAAATGACCCCCTATGACCTCACCAAGGGGCGGATCAATTACCGCTTCAAATAAGCCGATGCGCCTGATCCTCGGCTCCGGCAGCCCGCGTCGCAAGGAAATTCTCGCCTCGCTCGGGATCACGCCAGACGCAATCATGGCGGCGGATGTCGATGAAACCCCGCTCAAGGGTGAATTGCCGCGCCCCTATTGCGAGCGCGTCACGCGGCTGAAGCTCGACGCCATCCCCTGCGGTGCGGGCGACATCGTGCTGAGCGCCGATACGACGGTCGCGATGGGGCGGCGCATCCTCGGCAAGCCAGAGACGGCCGCGCAGGCCGCAGAGTTTCTGCTCGGGCTGTCAGGGCGGCGTCATAAGGTGATCACGGCAGTCGCCGTGCGCAGATGTGATCAGGTCTGGACACGCTGCTCGGTAAGTTCGGTCAAGATGAAGCGGCTCTCGGATGATGAGTTGAACGACTATCTTGCCTCGGGCGAATGGCAAGGCAAGGCGGGCGGCTATGCCATCCAGGGGCGCGGCGGAGCTTTCATTCCCTGGATCGAAGGCTCTTACACGGGCATCATGGGCCTGCCCGCGATGGAGACCGCGCATCTGTTGCGCGCGGCGGGTCTGAGGTGGGCGGCATGAAGGGCTCTGTGATCGCCCTCGACCAGTTCCGGGGCCGCGAGGCCGCAGCGCTCATGGTGGACGGGCAGCTTGATGACCTGCTGATCGCCGATGACCGCGCGCTTGCGCCCGAGACGATCTGCCGGGGCAAGCTCGGGCGTCCGGTCAAGGGCATGGGCGGGGCCTTCGTGGACCTGCCCGGTGGCGAAAGCGGCTTTCTACGCCAGATCAAGGGCTTGCGGCCCGGTGTTGATCTATTGGTTCAAGTTGGCGCCGCAAGTGAGGCCGACAAGGCCCTGCCGCTGAGCACGCGGCTTCTCTTCAAGAGCCGCTATGCGATCCTGACCCCGGAGGCACCGGGTCTGAATATCTCGCGCAGCATCGCGGATGACGATTTGCGCGCGGAGCTTTCAGCGCTGGCGCAAACCGGCATGGCCGGCGCGGCGGAGGATCTGGGGCTGATCCTGCGTTCGGCTTGCGAGACGGCCGCGCCGGACGAGATCGCTGAGGATATCGCCCGGATGCGCGCGCTGGCAGAGGCGGTGCTGGCCGATCATCGCGGCGCGCCGGAGGTGCTGGTCGATGCGCCCGCGCCGCATCTCGCGGCATGGCGCGACTGGGCAAGCCCGGATACGCTCGATGACACGCCCGGCAGTTTCGCGCGCCAGAATGTGCATGAGGCGATTGACGCGCTGCTCACCCCGGACGTGCCCCTGCCCGGTGGCGGGCAGATGATCATCGAGGCCACGCGCGCGCTCATTGCGGTTGATGTGAATACAGGCCGCGACACCAGCCCGGCTGCGGGGCTGAAGGCCAATATCGCTGCTTTGCGGGATCTGCCGCGCCAGTTGCGCCTGCGCGGGCTGGGCGGGCAAGTGCTGATAGATTTCGCGCCCTTCCCCAAGAAGGAGCGGCAGGTGATCGAACAGGTGATGCGCGCGGCCTTCCGGCGCGACGGGCGCGATGTGACGCTCGCGGGTTGGACGCCTTTGGGCAATTTCGAGATCACGCGCAAGCGCGACCGGATCCCCTTGGCGGGGCTTCTGGGATGAGTTGCCCGATTTGCCGCAAACCGGCCCAGCCGGAGTATCGCCCCTTCTGTTCGCGGCGCTGCGCGGATGTCGATCTCGCGCGCTGGCTCCGGGCGGATTACACGATCCCGACGCCCTTGACCGGGCTGGAGGATGACCCGGATCTCTCGGAGCCGGATAAGGACTGAGGCGGGGCGCGCGGCTTCGGCTCCGGGCGCTACCCGGCAAAGCCTGCGCGCTGCCTATCCGTTGCCCCCGGCGAAGCGGCCTGCATCTTCGGCTGCGCGGCGCAAAGCACGGGATTTGTTGACGGTTTCGAGATATTCGGCCTCCGGGTCGCTGTCATAGACCACGCCGCCCCCGGCCTGAATATAGAGGTTTTCATCCTTGAGCACCGCTGTGCGCAGGCAGATGCACATATCCATCTCGCCATTGGCCGCGAAATATCCCGCACCGCCGCCATAGACACCGCGTTTTTCGGGCTCCAACTCGTCGATGATCTCCATCGCGCGGACCTTGGGCGCGCCGGAGACCGTGCCTGCGGGCAGTCCCGCGAGCAGCGCCGAGAGCGCGTCCTGCCCTTCGGCCAACTCGCCCACCACATTCGAGACGATATGCATGACATGGCTATAGCGCTCGATGATGAATTCCTCGGTCGGGCGCACGGTGCCGATTTTCGCCACGCGCCCCACATCATTGCGGCCCAGATCGAGCAGCATCAGATGTTCGGCAAGTTCCTTTTCATCGGCCATGAGATCGGCCTCATGCGCGCGGTCCTCTTCCGGGGTCGCGCCGCGCGGGCGGGTGCCAGCGATGGGGCGGATGGTCACCTCGCCCGCGCGCAGCCGCACGAGGATTTCAGGGCTTGCGCCGATGACCTGAAACGGGCCGTCTGCTGCACCGAAATCGAAATAGAACATGAAGGGCGACGGATTGGTGCGCCGGAGCGAGCGGTAGAGCGCGAAGGGCGGCAGCGCGAAACGCTGGGTCCAGCGCTGCGAGGGCACGACCTGAAAGATATCGCCTGCGCGGATGTAATCCTTGGCGCGCTCGACAGCGGCCAGATAATCGGGCTTGGCGAAATTCGACTGCGGCGCGGCGATGGGCGCGGGATCAGCCGCGCGCAATTCGCGCGGGGCTTGTGGCAGCGCGCGGTCAAGATCGCGCACGGCATCCATGACCCGCTCGGCGGCCTGCGCATAGGCCGCGCGCGCGGACAGGCCGGAGCCCGTCCAGGCGGGGGAGACGACGATCACCTCGCCCTTCACCCCGTCGAGCACGGCCACGACCGAGGGGCGCAGCATGATCGCATCGGGCACGCCAATCGGGTCAGGATTGATGTCGGGCAGATGTTCCACCAGCCGGATCATGTCATAGCCGAGATAGCCAAACAGCCCCGCCGCGGCGGCGGGCAGATCATCGGGCATGTCGATGCGGCTCTCAGAGAGCAGCGCGCGCAGCGTATCGAGCGGGTCGCCCTCGAGCGGCTCCCAGGCCGCGGCATCGAAACGCGCGGCGCGGTTGATGCGGCTTTGCCTGCCGCGACAGTCCCAGATCAGATCGGGTTTCATGCCGATGATCGAATAGCGCCCGCGCAGCTCGCCCCCGGTCACGGATTCGAGGATGAAACTGTCGCGGCTGGCCCCCGCAAGCTTGAGATAGAGCGACACGGGCGTGTCGAGATCGGCCGCAAGCCGGGCATAAACAAGTTGGTTCTGCCCGCGCGCCCAGCCCGCATCAAACTCCGCGAATTCTGGAATGAGCTGGACCATCGGCGTTCAGAGCCCGCCCAGAACCGCATCAATCACCTGCTGGTTCAGGCGGATCTGGGTGGAACCGCGCAGGCTTGCGATGAAATAGCCGAAGAGATCCTGTGCGATGCTCTGCTCGATCTGCATCTCCAGCGCCTCGCGCAAGTCCATCACATCGTCAAGCAGCATGTCCGGGGCCGCAATCTCATGCAGCTGCACGAGGTGAATTTCGGACCCGCCCTCGAAAATCTCGACCTCGCCAATCTCCATCTCGAAGCTCAGCCCCACAAGATCGCGTGGCAGGTCAGGCATGATGTCCGTGCGGCGCAGACCGTCGAAGCGGATGGGCGCAAGTGCGATTTCGGGGGCAGCCTCGGCGCTGCGCAGCGCGGTGGCCAAATCATCGGCGATGCTGCGCAATTCTGTGAGGGTCTGTTCGTTCTGCCACGCGCGGACCACATCGTCGCGGATCTCGTCGAGCGGGCGCGGGGCGGCCTCCAGCGGGGCGAGGAACTCGACCACGAAGAGCCCGCCATCTTCCAACTCGCGGATTTCCGGAAAATCGCCGTCTTCAACCGCGCGGGCCGCGTCGCGGAAGCTCTGATAGGCCGCGATCCCCGATGTGACACCGGGCCGCCAGTCGATCTCGCCGCCCTGCATCCGGGTTTCCTGCGCGAGTTCCTCGACCGTCGCGCCGCCCGCCAGCAGATCATCATAGAGGTCGAGATCATCCATCACGGCGCGCCGCGCCAGATCGGCCAGTTGCTCATCGCGCAGCACCTCGCGCGCGTCTTCGAAACTGGTCTCGCGCGCGGCCAGGATCGCGTTCATGCGAAAAATCGCCGGGCCAAGCGCGGTCTCTGCCGGACCGACAACGCCGGGCGCGTCGAGCCCGAAGACCAGATCGCCCGCCAGCCCAAGCTGCGCGCGGGTCACATCGCCCATATCCGCATCGTCGAGGTCCAGACCGCGCTCCGCGACCACATCCTCGAACCGCGCCTCACCGGCCTCGATCCGCGCCATGGCGGTGTTTGCGGCTTCCAGGGTCGGGAAGACCAGCCGCTCGACCAGCCGCCGCTCGGGTTGCACGAACTCGGAGGCGCGCGCCTCATAGGCTTGACGCAGGATCGCCTCATCGACCTCGATCTCGTCGATCATCATCTCGGGCGTGATCCAGGCATAGCGGAGCCGCTTGCCCTCGGGCAGCGTGTAGCTCTCGATATTTTCCTCATAAAACGCCTGCAGCGCAGCATCGTCAGGCTCACCCACAGGCGCGGAGAGATTCGCCGCACTCAGCGAGATCACGCTGACATCGCGGGTCTGGGCCTGAAACTCCAACAGCGGCGCGACATAGCCCTCAGGGGCCGCCGCCCCGCTGATCACGGCGGTCTGCAACAGCGTGCGCGACACATCCTCACGCACTGATTCCTCGAATTCGCGCTCGCTCATCCCCGCAGATTGCAGCGCGAAACGGTAGCTTTCGCGGTCAAACGACCCGTCGAGCCCGCGGAAAGCCGGGACGCGGAAGATTTCCTGCTGGAGCGTGGAATCGCCGACCGAGAGGCCGAGGCGTTCGGCCTCGTTGTCGAGCACCGCGCCCGTGACAAGTTGCTCCAGCACCATCTGATCGAGCCCGAAGAGCCGCGCCTGCTCCGTCGTGATCGCCTGCCCCGTCTGCCCTTGCAGCGCGCGCAGCTCGTTTTGCAGCGCACGGCCGAAGTCGTTGGTGCTGATCTCGCGGTCGCCCACTGAGCCGATCGACGTCGTGCGCCCGCCGAAGCCCTCGACCCCGAAGCCCAGAAGACTGATCGCCAGCAGCCCCATCAGGAAGCCCGCGCCGATATTCTTGGCGGTCATCTTCGTTTTCTTGGGTGTCTTGGCCATCGGGGTGCTCTTTGCTCAGGGACGGGCGGGCGTTCTCACTTCGCGTGTGTAAGCAAAGCCGCTGGCAGGGGCAAGCGGCTGGGCAAAAGTGTTTGTGAGCGCCCCGGATTGAAATCGCGCGCGCCGCGTGCCACATCCGCTCTCATGCTGTCCTATCAACATGGTTATCACGCGGGCAATCTTGCCGATGTTCACAAACATGCGCTTCTGGCATGGGTGCTCGACTACATGGCCGCCAAGGACAAGCCGCTGAGCTATCTGGAAACCCATGCAGGCCGGGGGCTCTACCGGCTCGACGCCAATGAGGCGCGCAAGACGGGCGAGGCCGCGGCGGGCATCCTGCGGCTGGCGCAGGCTTTCGCGCCTGAGCATCCGTATATGCGCGCGATTGACGGGCTGCGCGCGGGCCATGGGATCATGACCTATCCCGGCTCGCCGATGATCGCTGCGCATCTCTTGCGCCAGAGCGACCGCATGACGCTGGCGGAGCTGCATCCGCAGGAACATGCCGCCCTTGTGGCCGTGCTCGGCCAGCGCGCCCGCATCGAGAAGCGGTGCGGGTTTGAGCTTGCGCAGGCGCTCTGCCCGCCGCAGCCGCGCCGGGGCGTGGTGATGATAGATCCTTCCTATGAGGTGAAGGCCGATTACGACCGCATCCCGAGATTTATCGAAGCGATCCATCGCAAATGGAATGTCGGCGTGATCCTGCTGTGGTATCCCATCCTTGAGGCCGGGCCACATGCCGCGATGCGCGATCAGATCACGGATGCGCAGAGCGGGGCGCAGGTGTTCGAGGCCCGTTTCCCGCCCATCCGCGCGGGTCATCGGATGGTCGGCACCGGGCTTCTGGTGCTCAACGCGCCCTGGGGCATGGCCGAGGAAGCCGCGCGGATCAAGGCGCTGATGGGGGCCGAATAGCGCCGTTTTCACGGCGGTTCTGCCCGCAAAACCCTTGCCAGTGCGCAGATGGGCGCTTATAGAGCGCGCAATCAGGACGGCTGCCCGTGCAGCGATGCGGGATCACGCGAGGGTCGGGCGCAAGCCCCGGCCCTTTGGGTGTATCCAGCTTTTGCCGCGACGGGGCGTCTTGAGCAATGGATCAAAGACCGGCGGACCCAACCGTCTGGCCAGAAACAATACGCAAAGGAAGCAAAACTGAATGTGCGCTAAAGCAACAATGGAAGAATTCGAGGCCCTGCTGAATGAAAGCCTCGAAATGGACACACCCTCCGAGGGGTCCGTGGTTACCGGCAAGGTCATCGCCATCGAGGCAGGCCAGGCCATCATCGATGTCGGCTACAAGATGGAAGGCCGCGTCGATCTGAAAGAATTCGCAAATCCCGGTGAAGCTCCGTCTGTCGCTGTCGGTGACGAGGTCGAGGTCTATCTCGAGCGCGTCGAGAATGTGCGCGGCGAAGCTGTTGTCAGCCGTGAGAAAGCCCGCCGCGAAGCCGCATGGGATCGTCTGGAAAAAGCCTATGCTGATGAAGCCCGCGTCGAAGGCGCGATCTTTGGCCGCGTCAAGGGTGGCTTCACGGTCGATCTCGGCGGTGCTGTGGCCTTCCTGCCCGGCAGCCAGGTCGATGTGCGCCCTGTGCGCGATGCCGGGCCCCTGATGGGTCTGAAGCAGCCGTTCCAGATCCTGAAAATGGACCGCCGCCGCGGCAATATCGTCGTGTCGCGCCGCGCCATTCTCGAAGAAAGCCGCGCCGAGCAGCGCGCCGAAGTCATCGGCAAGCTGGCCGAAGGTCAGATCGCCGATGGTGTGGTCAAGAACATCACCGAATATGGTGCGTTTGTTGATCTCGGCGGTGTGGACGGTCTGCTGCATGTCACCGATATGGCATGGCGCCGCGTCAACCACCCGTCCGAAGTCGTCACCATTGGCGAGACGATCAAGGTGCAGGTCATCAAGATCAACAAGGAAACGCATCGCATCTCGCTTGGCATCAAGCAGCTGCAGGCCGATCCGTGGGATACGGTCGAGACGCAATATGCACTGGGTTCCGTGCATAAAGGCCGCGTGACCAACATCACCGATTACGGCGCATTCGTGGAGCTGGAAGCCGGTGTCGAGGGTCTGGTCCATGTCTCGGAAATGAGCTGGACCAAGAAGAACGTGCATCCCGGCAAGATCGTTTCGACCAGCCAGGAAGTCGAGGTCATGG
>PXDM01000142.1 GCA_003565055.1 Paracoccaceae bacterium | reverse complement strand
CAGGGGCATTGCGCTCATAAGGCCCCAGGATCCAGCCCCCGCGCTCCTCGCGCACATACCATTTCGCATCGGCATCGCGCAGGACCGGGTGCTCGGGGTTGTTCTTGCGATACTCCTGCAACATCGGGTCGGGTTCAGTGACGATGAACTGATGCTCGACCGGGATCGCGGGCGTCTTGATGCCCAGCATCCGCGCCGTGCGCTGCGCGTGGTTGCCGGTCGCGGTCACGACATGCTCGGCGGTGATTTCAAAATGTTCGTCGGAGGGGACCAGATTGCCGCCCTTCTCCACCATCTTGGTGCAGGACACGACCCATTCGCTGCCCGTCCAGCGATAGCCATCCACCTGCACGCGACGCATGATCTCGGCCCCATGCAGGCGCGCGCCCTTTGCCATGGCCTGCGTCACATCAGCGGGATTGATATAGCCATCGGTCGGGTGAAAGATCGCGCCTTGCAGATCATCGGTATTGACCAGCGGCCACCGCTCCTTGATCTGCGCGGGTGTCATCCACTCATAGGGGATGCCCACGGATTCAGCGGTGGTCGCATAGACCATGTATTCATCCATCCGCGCCTGTGTCTGGGCCATGCGCAGATTGCCGACAACGTAGAAGCCAGGGTTCAGACCCGTCTCGGCCTCCAGCGTCTTGTAGAATTTCACACTGTAGTCGTGGATATGGCTGGTCGCATAGCTCATGTTGAACAGCGGCAAGAGCCCCGCCGCATGCCAGGTCGAGCCCGAGGTCAGCTCGTCGCGCTCCAGCAGCAACGTGTCCCAGCCCGCCTTGGCCAGATGATAGGCGACCGAGGCCCCGACCGCGCCGCCGCCCACGACCAGAGATTTGACATGCGTCTTCATTGTGCTTTCTCCCGCAGGGACCCGATTGCGACTCTCTTCGCAAAAATGCTGCCGCTCAGGTCACGCTGTGACGACACGGGGCGGTTCAAAAGCGACGTTTCTTTGCGCACACTCAAGGCCCAAGCGCTGCCTCCAGCCGCGCCCATTCAGCACCCCCGCCCGGCAGCCCGAGACGCAACCAACCGTCGCTATAGGGGAAAGCGCGCGACCAGATCTGCGCGCGCGCCAGACGGTCCTGCGCGGCCCGCGCATCGCCCGTATCCACCGTCACGAAAAGCGCCGTCTCGCCAATGACCTGCCAGCCCGGCTGCGCGCGCAACCACTTCGCCAGCCGCGCAGCGTCGCCCTGGAGCTGCGCCACGGTCTGCGCCTGCCAAGCCCGGTCGGCCAGCGCGGCCCGCCCGATCTCGATCGCGGCCCCACTCACCGCCCAAGGCCCCGCCAGCGCGCGCAGCCGCGCGACAGTCGCAGGCCCGCCCAGCGCAAAGCCAAGCCGCGCCCCTGCCAGACCGTAGAACTTCCCGAATGACCGCAGGATCACCACCCGCTCACCCAAGCGCGCTAAGTCCGGGGCCAGCGACAGGTCCGGGGTTGCGTCCGTGAAGCTCTCATCAACGATCAGCAAGCCCACCTTCCGGGCCAATTGCGCAAGCGCGGCGGGCTCCCAGCAGCGGCCATCGGGGTTGTTGGGATTGACCACGACCGCCAGATCCGCCCCGTCCATCTGCCCGAGATCAGGGGCTTGCGTCACTTCCCACCCTTGCGCCGAAAGGGCGGCAGCATGTTCATTGTAGCTCGGCGCCAGCACAGCCGCGCGGCCCGGTGCCATGAGACGCGGCACGAGCTGAATCGCCGCCTGCGCCCCTGCCAGCGCCACGACGTCGCAGCCCTCGGGCACGCGATAGGCCTGCGCGGCGGTCTCCTCCAACGCGGCGAGGTCTGACGCCAGCGGCAGCGCGGTCCATGCGGCAGGCGAGAGCGCGGGCAGCGGATAGGGCCGCCGGTTGATCCCGGTCGAAAGGTCGATCCAGTCCGCGCCGCCGTAACGCGCCTTGGCCCGGTCCAGATCGCCACCATGATCCCGCATTGCCCGTCCCTCCGTCAGATCAGCGCCAGCACGAGAAGCGCCGCCGCGCAAAGCGCCATGGCGCGGTGATAAAGCGCCAGCCCCTGCCCCAGCGCGCCCGCGCCCGGATCGCCCGCGCCCGCATTCAGCCAAGGCTCCTGCGCCACATGGTCGCCATAGTGGCGCGGCCCGGACAGGCGCACGCCCAGCGCCCCCGCCATCGCAGCTTCGGGCCACCCGGCATTGGGCGAGCGATGCGCGCGCGCATCGCGCCACATCACCACGAGAGCCCGCGCCCGACCTGAGGCCAGCGCGATCATCCCCCCGGTCAGCCGCGCCGGGACCAGATTGGCCAGATCATCGAGCCGCGCCGCGACCATGCCGAAATCCTCATAGTGCGCCGAGCGGTGGCCAATCATCGAATCCATCGTGTTGAGCGCCTTGTAGATCGCGATCCCCGGCAAGCCCGCGACCAGCCCCCAGAACAAGGGCGCGACCACCCCGTCCGAGGCATTCTCCGACAGGCTCTCCAACGCCGCGCGCGCGACCCCGGCCTGATCGAGCTGCGCCGGATCGCGCCCGACGATCATCGCCACGGCATCGCGCGCCCCGGCCAGATCGCCATGCCCCAAGGGCCGCGCGACAGCGGCCACATGGTCATGCAGCGAACGCGCCGCGACCAAAGGCCATGCAAGCAGCCCGCCCAGAACATTGCCCCAGACCCCGGCAGGCAGCGCCATTTGCAGCGCCAGCGCGGGCAATGCAGCAGCCAACACGACCACGGCCACGCTCAGCGCGCCTTTGACGCGCCGCGCCTGTGCTGCGCCAGTGTTCAGCCGCGCCTCCAGCGCCGCGATCAGTCGGCCCAGCCATGTCACGGGATGGCCGATCCGCGCATAGACCCGCGCGGGCCAGCCGATCAGCGCGTCAATCGCCAGCGCGACAAGCATCATGGCCGCGAAACTCATCCCCGCCCCCCGGTTCGGAACTGCAGGACATGGCTGTAGCCTGCGCGCTGCATCTCTGCTTCTGCATCCGGCGGGACCGCACCGGGCGGGAAGATCAGCGCGCGCGCCGCGCCCGTATGCGCCCGCGCCCAACCCAGCGCCCCGAAGCGGGCGGCGAGCGCGGCGGTCGGGTCCGCATCCGGGCCGCGCAGGGCGGTTGTGCGCGCGGCGGACTGGCTCGCGAGTGCTGCGGCGGCGGGCAGGTCAGGCGCGCGCGCCCATGTCTCGATCAGATCCGCAATCTCGGGGAAGCGCTGGTCTGCGGGGTCAGTGATCACTGGCCCGCCCCAAAGCCCGCCGAGGATCGCGGCCTCGGGCGGGGGCGGCAGGGGGCGGCGGCTCCGGGCCATGCGCGGGGCCCAGAGGCAAGCGTCCGGCGCGGGCAGCATCAGCGGGTCGACCGCCCCTTCGACCTGCAGGCACGCGCGGGCAATGGCATGGTACTCCGCGCCCGCGGCGCGCGCGAGCGCGACCAGCGCCGCTGTGGACATCCCCGCCCCGGCACCCGGCGGCATGTCAGTCTGCGCGGTGATCTGCCCCGCGACGGGCAGGCCCAGCGCCGCCAGCAGCGCGCCGGCCCGCGCTGCGCCGAACACGCCAGCGGGATCGTCGAGCACCAGCCCCGGCGCATCACGCAAGCCGACCGACGCGCCGCGCACGGGGCAGGCGAGCGTGACCAGCACGACCTCGCCCCCCAGACAGCCCTGCAACCATTCCCCGAAATGCCCTGCGACCCAGATCATCGCTCAGGCCAGGAGGTTCACGGAGATCACCGAGAACCCGCCATCATAGGCCCGCAACCGGGTGAGCGAGAGGGGGGCGATCTCAAAGGCGAGGGCTGCGGGCGCCGACCCCATTGCCAGTGCCAGCCCTGCGCGCACTGTGCCCGCATGGGCGATCACCGCGACCGGGCCGCCCGGAGCGCCGAGCGCTAATAACGCCGGGCGGACGCGCGCGACCATCTGCGCGAAACTCTCGCCGCCCGCTGGCTGGCGCGCGGCCAGCGCCTCCAGCGAAAGCGGGCCGAGATCAGGCAGATCCGCATAGGCCAGCCCGTCTTCCGCGCCGAAATCCTGCTCCCACAGGCGCGGGTCCGAAGGCGGATCGAGCGCTGGAAAGAGTGCTGCGGCGGTCTGGCGGCAACGCAAAGCAGGGCTGGTGATGACATCCGCCACGTCACGCAGGGCGCGGGCCGTGCGCGCCAAAGCAGGCGCGTCATCCAGCGCAGCAGGCACATCTACACGCCCGCAGAGCCGCCCCCCGGTCAGGGCGGGCGCATGGCGGATCAGGATCAATTCGCGGGCGTCGTGCGGCATCTTGCGGCTTTTCAAATCAGGCTAAACCTGATTTGTCATGTCGCCATGGTAAAGTCGATCCTCATCACAGGCGGGGCGCGTTCGGGCAAGAGCCAACTCGCCGAGACCAAGACCCTCGCGCTGGGGGACAGGGCGATTTATATCGCCACGGCCGAGGCTTACGATGACGAGATGCGCGCGCGCATCGCCCATCATCGCGCGCGGCGCGGGCCGGAATGGCAGACGCTGAACGCGCCGCTGGATCTGGTCGGGGCGCTGCGCGACAACGACAGGACGACCCCGCGACTGGTCGATTGCCTGACGCTGTGGCTGTCAAACCTGATGCTCGCCGGGCGCGACTGGGAAACAGAGGTCGCAGCGCTCTGCGGCCTGATCCCCGATCTGCGCGCGCCGGTGGTTTTCGTCACCAATGAAGTCGGCGCAGGTATCGTGCCCGAAAACGCGCTTGCCCGCGCCTTTCGCGACGCGGCGGGCTGGGGCAACCAGCGCGTCGCGGCCGTCTGCGACGAAGTCTGGTTCTGTATCTCTGGTCAACCGCTGAAAGTGAAACCGCAATGACCCTGCTCACCACGCTTGACGATATCCTTCGCCTCGATCTGCCGCAGCCCGACGCAGCCGCGATCGAGGCCGCGCGCGCAAGGCAGGCGCAACTGACCAAGCCCCCCGGTTCGCTGGGGCGGCTCGAAGAGCTGGCCGAATTCATGGCCGGATGGCAGGGCACTGACCGGCCCCGCATCGACCGGGCGCAGGCGCTGGTTTTCGCCGGAAATCACGGCATCTGCGCGCAGGGCGTCAACCCCTTCCCGCAAGAGGTCACCGCGCTGATGGTCGCGAATTTCAACGCAGGCGGGGCGGCGATCAACCAGCTTTGCCGCGTGGCGGGCGCGGATCTGCAAGTCATCGCGCTGGATCTCGACCAGCCGACCGAGGATTTCACGAAAACAGCCGCGATGAGCGAGGCCGACTGTCTCGACGCACTCAACCGAGGCGCGGCGGCGGTCGACCCGGATGCGGATATCGTGATCCTGGGCGAGATGGGGATCGGCAATTCGACCGTCTCTGCGGCGCTGGCCCATGCGGTTTACGGTGGCGCGCCGGGCGATTGGGTCGGGCGCGGCACAGGCAGCGACGCGGACGGCATGGCGCGCAAAGCCGAAGTGGTGGCCCAAGGTCTCGCCCTGCATGAAGGGCGCAGCCCGTTGCAGATGCTCGCGGCACTTGGCGGGCGCGAGCAAGCGGCGATCTGCGGCGCTGTGCTGGCCGCGCGCGTGGCACGCATCCCGGTGATGCTCGACGGCTATATCTGCACAGCGGCCACGGCCCCGCTCCATGGCGCGAACCCCGCGCTGCTCGATCATTGCCTGATCGGCCATCTGAGCATCGAGCCGGGACATGGCGCGCTGTGCGAGGCGATGGGCAAGCGCCCGATCCTGTCGCTGGGCATGGGTCTGGGCGAGGGCACGGGCGCGGCGCTGGCGCTTGGTATCCTGCGCGGGGCGCTGGCCTGCCATGACGGCATGGCGACATTCGCGGAAGCCGGGATCGGACCGGGATGAGCCTGCGCCAACGCAGCGCGGAGTTGCGGCTTGCTGTGATGATGCTGACGCGCTTGCCGATGGGGCAGGTGTCAGAGCCAGTGCCGAACCTCGCGCAAGCCGCCTGGGCCTTCCCGCTCGTCGGGCTGATCACCGGGGGCGCGGGCTGGGCCGTGCTCTGGGCCGCACAGGTCGCGGGGCTGGGGGCGGGGCTCGCCGCCGGGCTCGCCTATGGGGCAATGGTGCTGCTGACCGGCGCGCTGCATTGCGATGGGCTCGCGGATTTTGCGGACGGGATTGGCGGCGGGCGCGACAAGGCCCGCGCGCTGGAGATCATGCGCGACAGCCGCATCGGCAGCTACGGGGTACTCGCGCTGATCTTCGCGGTCGGGCTGGGGGTCGGGGCGCTCGCGCAGATCGACCCGGTGCAGGCGCTTCCCGCCCTGCTGCTGGCGGGCGTGGCGAGCCGTCTGGCGATGCTTCTAGCCCTGAGCACGCTCCCGCCTGCCCGCGCAGAGGGGCTGGGCGCGATGGCTGCGGGCAGCGCGCATCGGGGCGCATGGGTCGGGGCTGCGCTGGTGCTGGGGCTGGCGCTCTGGGTTGGGATGCCTGCTCTGGCCGCACTGGTCGCGGGTGCGCTGAGTGCGCTCATGATCGCGCGCCTTGCGCTCAGCCGACTCGGTGGTCAAACGGGCGATGTGCTGGGCGCGGTGCAACTCACCAGCGAGACAACGGTGCTTGTGGTTCTGTCGGCTGCCTTGACTGCGTAATTGTCACCAATTCCGAAACAGACATCATACAATCGGAAAACTAACCCCATTTCCGAGACAGGCTGCGCTGGCGCGACTCCGGCGCCGCTGAAAATGGATTGACAAGAGCACGACCCTTGCGACGATATTACTTTTAACTTTTTTTGAAAGTCCCGTTATGGTCACTGCTCCTTTGGTTTTTCTCCTCGGTATTGGTGCAGTTTTCGTCCTGTCGGATCTGTTCAGTTCCTCGAATTCCGATGACACACCGCCCGAAGTCGACGCGGATGATGCCACGCAAAACACCGACGACGACAGCCCCGATGCTGCGACACCCGATGACGAAGCGCGCGCGGCACCCGTGCTTGTGGAAGGCACGCCCGGCGACGATGTGATCTTCAGTCCGGGTGGCGAAATCCTGCGCGGGTTTGCTGGCAATGATACGCTGATCACGGATGGAAACAGCACGCTCCGCGGCGGTGCAGGCGATGACACGCTGATCTCGATTGGCGGCGATGCCTTCCTGCGTGGCGGGACGGGCGAGGACACATTCGTGATCCTGCCTGTCGGGGTGTCAGAAGAGGGTGATCTGCTCGACCGCAGCGGAGCGCCAGTCGCGCCCAGCGTGATCGTGGATTTCAACCCCGACGAGGACCAGCTTGTGCTGGACCTGCGCCAGTTCGACCTTGGCGACACAGGCACGACCGAGAACCCCGTCATCCTGACCGGCGTGCCCGGCCCCGGCGATGGCGGTGTCCTGATCCGGGTCAATGGCATCGACGTGGTGCAACTGTCGAGCTATGGAAGCGGCGATGCGCAATCCGGGCTGGTCGCGCTGGCGACGGATTTCGATGCGCTGGAGGTGATCGGCGCAGTCTATGCCTTCCCCGAGGCCGATGATCAGGAACCCGACACGGATGACGATCTGACACCGCAAGCGCCCGGTGATGATGCGGACCCCGTGGACCTGTCCTTGCCCGATGGGGTTTTCGTCAGCACGCTCTTTGACACTACGCTGGAGGTCCAAATCGTAGACATAGTGCCCGGCACTGTGTTGACTGCCGAGCAGATCACAGCGGCCTTTGGTGATGCCGTGCGTGCAGAAGAAGTCATGCTTAGCTTCACCACGGCGACGGAGGGCGGCTTCGGCAGCCCGGTTGGCGGGACCGAAGTCGCGCTGAGTGAGGATGGCACCGTCGCTCTGCGTTTGCCAGGCCAGCATCTGATGACTGTCGAGGCGGCCATCAGCAGGTTCTCTTTTGACGGATCGCCTGGCGATCTCATTCTGGATGCCCGCGATGGACCTGTGCAGGAGCTGACATTCGGAAATTCGGTCTTCGTCTCGCCGCTAACAGTGATCGGTGGCCCCGGCACCAATGTTATCTCCCTGGGTGACAATGAGGGGCTTGCCTTTTCGAGAGGCACTGTGGTCGGCGGTGAGGGGCCGAATATCGTCACCTTCTGGGCAGGATTCGCAGGCGGATATGCCTTTGAAGTCGGTCCAAGTACGAATACTGTTCTGACCTACGCGAATACGGCGATCACTGCGGGCGCAGGGCCTGTGGACATCACGATCCCGCATGATGAATTTCTGCTGAACTTCGGGCCGACTGTCATCGCCGGCTTCAACCCGGAGACCGATACCCTGACCATTCAAGCACAGATTGATCCGTTTGAGGGGCTTGAGTTCCGCGACTCCGACGCTGGGCTGATCGTGGAGAATGACAGCACCGGGCAGAGCATCGCCGTGCTGCAGGGTTTCACCACGGCAGATGTGGTCGAGCTCTCGCTTACCTTCGTGCCGAGCGACGGCGGGCTTGCCGCGTAAGGGCAAGGGCCGCGCTCAGAGCGCGGCCTTGCGGCTTTCGTCGATATAGATTTCGCGCAGGCGGGTCGCGAGCGGGCCAGGCGCACCCGTGCCGAGCTTTGTGCCGTCAATCTCAACTACCGGCATGACGAAGGTGCTCGCAGAGGTCACGAAAGCCTCATCCGCATCCTTGGCCTCATCGACGGTGAAATTGCGCTCCTCCACCTGCATCTGCGCCTCTTGCGCAAAACGCAGAACAGCGGCGCGGGTGATGCCGTGCAAGATGTCATTGGACAGCGCGCGAGTGATGATGCGCCCGTCCTTGATGATATAGGCGTTGTTGGACGTGCCCTCGGTCACGGCCCCGTCCTGCACCATCCAGGCATCATCCGCGCCCTGCTTGATCGCCATCATCTTGCCCATTGACGGGTAGAGCAGTTGCACCGTCTTGATATCACGCCGCCCCCAGCGGATATCGTCGATGGTCACGACCTTGATGCCCTTCTTCGCCTTCGGGCTGTCGACCAGCGCCGGGTTCGATTGCGTGAAGAGCACGACGGTCGGTGCGGTCGTCTCGGGGTCGGGAAAGATGAAATCCCGATCACCCGGCGCGCCGCGCGTGACCTGCAGATAGACCATGCCCAGCTCGACCGCGTTCTGCGCAACCAACTGGCGGTGCACCTCCAGCCATGCCTCGCGATCCATCGGATTGGCGATGTCCAACTCGCCCAAGGACCGTTCCAGCCGGGTGAAATGCCCGTCAAAGTCGATCAGCTTGCCGTCGATGACGGTCGTGACCTCATAGACACCATCGGCCATCAGAAAGCCCCGGTCGAAGATCGAGACCTTGGCCTCGCCCTCGGGCAGATAGTCGCCATTCACATAGACGATGCGGCTCATCAATTACATCCCTTCGGGCAATTTGCGCACGGCCCCCATGGCCGCAGAGGTGGTGAGCGCCGCATAGGCGCGCAGAGCCGTCGAGACCTTGCGCGGGCGCGGCTTGGCGGGAACCCAGCCCTTCGCCGCCTGCGCTTCGCGGCGCGTGGCGATGGTGGCGTCATCCACGGCCAGATGGATGGTGCGGCCCGGAATGTCGATCTCGATCAGATCGCCCTGCTCCACCAGCCCGATCAGCCCGCCTTCTTCGGCTTCGGGCGAGACATGGCCGATGGACAGCCCCGATGTACCGCCCGAGAACCGCCCGTCCGTCACCAACGCGCAAGCCTTCCCCAGCCCCTTCGATTTCAGATAGCTCGTCGGATAGAGCATTTCCTGCATCCCCGGCCCGCCGCGCGGTCCCTCGTAGCGGATGATCACGACCTCGCCCGCCTTGACCTTGCCCGTCAGAATCCCGCTGACGGCATCATCTTGTGATTCAAACACATGCGCAGGGCCTGAGAATTTCAGGATCGTCTCGTCCACCCCAGCCGTTTTCACGATGCAGCCCTGCTCGGCCAGATTGCCGAACAGCACCGCCAGCCCGCCATCCTGACTGAAGGCATGCTCTTTCGACCGGATCACGCCCTTT
>PXDM01000479.1 GCA_003565055.1 Paracoccaceae bacterium | reverse complement strand
TGACCAGCCTCAACCCGCTTTACACGGTCGCGCAACAACTGATCGAGACGATCCGCACGCATATGGATGTGTCCGAGAAAGAGGCCCGCGCCCGCGCTGTGGCGCTCTTGGACCGTGTGGGCATTCCGGCAGCGGCACGGCGGATCGACGATTACCCGCATCATTTCTCGGGCGGCATGCGCCAGCGTGTGGTGATCGCGCTGGCGCTGGCCGCCGAGCCGGAGCTGGTCATCGCGGATGAGCCGACCACCGCGCTCGATGTGTCGGTTCAGGCGCAGATCATTGATGTGCTGAAAGAAATCTGCGCCGAGCGGGGCGCGTCAGTGATGCTGATCACGCATGACATGGGCGTGATTGCCGAAACCGCCGACCGCGTGGCCGTGCTCTATGCCGGACGACTAGCCGAGATCGGGCCTGTGCGCGATGTCATTCAGGCTGCCGAGCATCCCTATACGGCAGGGCTGATGGGCTCTATCCCGACGCTGACCCAGACGGCAGACCGGCTAACGCAAATCCCCGGTTCCATGCCCCGGCTGAACGCGATCCCGCAAGGCTGCGCCTTCAACCCGCGCTGCCCGCGCGTGTTCGAGCGCTGCCGGACCGCGCGCCCCGAATTGGTCGCGCGCGAGGGTGCTCGGCAGGTTGCCTGCTGGCTCTATGAGACGGAGGCGCAGAATGTCTGAAATACTCTTGTCAGTCGAAGGGCTGACACGGCGCTTCGATATCTCCAAACCCTGGCTGAACCGGGTGATCGAGCGCACGGAGAAGCAATATCTGACCGCCAATGCCGATGTGAGTTTCGAGATCCGGCGCGGCGAGACTTTCGCGCTCGTGGGTGAATCCGGCTCGGGCAAATCGACCATCGCCAAGATGATCGTGGGGCTGCTGGAGCCGTCTGCGGGCACGATCCGCTTTGACGGCAATGAGATGGATTTCGCCTCGGGGGCGGCGATGCGCAAGCTGCGGCGGCGGTTTCAGATGATCTTTCAGGACCCTTTCGCCAGCCTGAATCCGCGTTGGCGTGTGGGCGATATCATCGCCGAGCCGATCCATACTTTCGGGCTTCTGAAGGGCGGGGATGTGCGGCGCGAGGTGGGCCGGCTGCTCGACCTCGTGGGCCTGTCGCGCGCGGATGCCGGGAAATTCCCGCATGAATTTTCCGGCGGTCAACGCCAGCGCATCGCGATTGCCCGCGCGCTGTCATCCAAGCCCGAATTCATCGTCTGCGATGAGCCGACCTCGGCGCTGGACGTGTCCGTGCAGGCGCAGATCCTGAACCTGATGCGCGATCTGCAGGATGAATTCGGCCTGACCTATCTGCTGATCAGCCATGATCTGAGCGTGGTGCGGCACATGTCGAACCGCATCGGCGTGCTCTATCTGGGCCGTCTGGTCGAGGTCGCGGAGGCCCGCGCGCTCTTTATCGATCCGCAGCATCCCTATACGCGCATGCTGCTCGACGCAGTGCCCGATCTGGCGCTGTCGGGGCGGCGGCGCAGGCCCGTCACAGGCGAGATTCCGAACCCTATCGACCCGCCACCCGGTTGCGCCTTCCATCCGCGCTGCCCGCTGGTGATGGATATCTGCCGCGAGACCCTGCCACTGCCGCGCGCGCAGGCGCATGGGACCGCCGCGTGCCACGCGCTCGGCACTCAGGCCAAAGATATGCCTGCGTGAGCGCAGTGTGTCGGACATTGCGGCGGATGTCGGGTGCGTGCTTGACACGCACATTTTCGCAGCGCGTTTCGTGTGGCATGGAGCTGGACTTGGAAACCCTGCCACGCGCGAGGCGTCTGCCCGAAGCAGGGAACCTGCCAGTTACTGGCAGGACCGTTCCGCGGCGGCTCCGAATTCGCGGTAGCGCGCCCAGAAGGCATTGTCGCGGTCGCTCTTGGACATGCGCACATCCTGTGCCCGTTGCGGGTCGCGGAAGAATGTTGCAGCGCGGCGCTGTTCGGAACGGGTCAGCGTCCGCTGGGCTACGCTGTCGATGCAGCGGCACATCGCGCGGGTCGCTTGGGCACGGTCCGAGCGCAGGCATGCGGTCTCGATTGGTCCCGCGCTGACCATGCTCGGCAGAAGCGGCACGGTCAGAATGGCAAGGCTTGCTGCCAGAATCGTTCTTCTCATAGGTCCCTCGTCACGTTGGGGGTGTGTCACTGTCGTTGGCTCTTGTGGCCATCCCGTTCGGGCAACCGCGAACACTGCCTCATTACTGTGGTGACACTATAGCAGATATGCTTTCCAAATCGCTAACAATTTCGGGGTATTGGGGCGTATTGTCTCACTGCCACGCCCGGCACGTCACATCTTGAGGGCCAGCGAAATCGAGCTACCAGACTTGGCCTCGCGTCAGGGTCCGAATGCTGCATATCGGTCACTCAGCGGCAGATCTCGACGCCCGCAACAAAGGTCGAGGACAGAATCGAAAACCGTCCCCGCAGGCGCGCATCGGGCGCGAAGCCGGGCAGATCGCGCGTGAACCGCGCTGTGAAGGCGCTTGCCTGCAGGTCGAATTCCAGATCGACGGCCTGAAAATCCATCAGCGTTCGGCTGATCTGATATTGCGCCTTGTAGACGGCCTCTTTCGCGCAAAAGATCAGCTTGGCGAAATTCCCGCGCTGCGACGGGCCAAGTTTCGCGAGCCAGTTCATTTCGGGCATGGTGCAGACCTCGGGCCAGAGCGACGGATCGAGCGCGCTCGCGGCTTCCAGATCAATGCCGAGCGCGGCGATTTCAGGCGCATCCGTCACCACGGCGAGGCATGTCGTCTCGTTATGCGTGATGGACCCGGTCAGCCCGACGGGCCAGATCGGCGCGCGGTTCGGCCCTTGCAGCACAGGGCGCGGGACATGGCCAAGCTGCACCATCGCCGCGCGCGCCGCATCGCGGCCCGCGCCGAATTCGCGCGCGCGCGCTGTCGAGACCTGCTCAACGGCCAGAACTTCATCGCCCAACAGGCGCGGCATGGGCGCGCGCGGGTCGGTCGAGGCCATGGCGACTGTGTCGGAAAACAGATGGCGGGCGAATTCGGGGAAAGCGAATTTCTGCTGGATCATTTGCGTGTCGTCCTTTCAAGTCGCATGGCGCGGCGGCGGGCCATGGCATCGGTTCGGTCACGGGCAGGCACGTCGCGCACCGGCGCAGGCGCGTCGCGCGGGCTGGGGGCACGGGGCAGGGACCCTGTTTCGGGCGCGGTTTTCGGCCGCTGCATCGCATCGAGATGGCGCGCGAGATCGCCCAGCACCGGAAAGCGAAACACATCCGTGATCGACACGCCCGGCAGCGCCAGCCGCGCGCGGATTTCGCGATGCGCCTGCACCGCGAGCAGCGAATGCCCGCCCAAGTGAAAGAAATGGTCCGAAGCGCTCACATGCGGCAGACCCAGCACTTCGCACCAGACCTGCGACAGAGTCGCGAGGGTTCCGTCAGATTGCGGCTGCGGGTCCGCCGGCGGCGCGGCCTTCGCCACGGGCTGTATCGACGGGGCGGGCAGGGCGTTGCGGTCGACTTTCTTGTTGGGCGTCAGCGGAAACTCCTCCAGCGGGACCAGTGCGGCCGGCAGCATATGCGCGGGCAATGTCGCTGCCAGGGCCGCGCGCAGATCACTGCCGGGCGTGCCAGTGTAATAGCCGATCAGCCGCTGATCGCCTGCCCGCTCTTCGCGCGCGACCACCACGGCCTGCGTGATCCCCGGCTGCGCCTCGATCGCGGCTTCGATCTCGCCAAGCTCGATCCGGTGCCCGCGGATCTTGACCTGATGATCGACCCGGCCCAGAAAGGCGAGCCCGCCCGAGGCCGTGCGCCGCACCAGATCCCCCGTGCGGTAGAGCCGCCCCGGCCCGAAAGGATTGGCGATGAAACGCGCCGCTGTCAGCTCCGGCTGGCCCCAATAGCCGCGCGTCACCCCGTCGCCGCCGATGAGCAATTCCCCCGCCCCGCCCGGCGCGACCTCTGCGCCCTGGTCATCGACCACATGCAAGACCGTGTTCGCAATCGGCTTGCCGAGCCCCGCGACCCCTGTGCCGCCGTGTGTCAGCTCTGTGCTCGACCAGATCGTGGTCTCGGTCGGGCCATACATGTTCTGCACGGGCGCACCCGTCAGCCCGGCAATGTCCTGCGCCAGTGCTCCGGGCAGCGCCTCACCGCCGATCATCACATGCGCCACTTTGGCGAGCGCGGCGCGGGCGTCGTCATTCATGCACAGCATGCGCGCCATGGATGGGGTGCATTGCAGATGGGTGACCTTGTGGCGCAGGATTTGCGCGGCAATCGAGAAATCATCTGCTGGCAGGTCTGCCCCGGCATTGGCGCGGCGCACGACTTCGGCCAGCGGGAAAAGCCCTTCGAGCACCTGATCGGCATGGATCCCGTAATCAATCAGGCAGGCCACTTCGGTCACACCGATGGCCTTGAGCTGTTCGACCCGCGCCAGACAATCCTCGACCGTGCCGAAGAGGCCAGACTCCTCAAAATAGCGATGGAAAGCGTAGTCGAGGATGCCGTCGACCTCATCCTGCGAGAGCGTCGAGAGGTCGAGATCCATCGGATTGGCCGCGCCCTTTGGCCGTTTGAAGGCCGGGAAGGCCCAGGCATATTGCTTGACGAGACCGGCGGCGGCCAGAAGGTAGGATTTCATCGGCCCTTGCGCCACTTGCCGCGCATGATCGCGGTCGCGCGCCGCGAATGTGTGCAGCATCAGCGTGACTGTGAAATCGCGCGGATCATGGCCCGCGTCGCGCAGGGCGGCGTGGTATATCTCGATCTTCTCGGCGACTTCGGCAATCGACTGGCCCAAGAGATGGGTCAGCACATTGGCCCCGATCCGGCCCGCATCGCGCCAGGTTTCGGGGTTGCCCGCGACCGTCAGCCAGAGCGGCAATTCGCCAGAGACCGGGCGCGGCAGGGTCTGGACGGGCACCATGCCGTCGCCCTTGTCGAATTCCACGGCCTCGCCGCGCCACAGGCGGCGCAGCGTGTCGATCATGTCAAACATCGCCGCGCGGTTATGGGGCGGGCGGTTTTCGGGGCGGATCACGAAATCGACCGGATGCCAGCCCGAGGCGATCCCCAGCCCCGTGCGCCCGTTGGTCAGATTGTCGATCACGGCCCAGTCTTCGGCGATGCGCACTGGATGGTGCAGCGGGGCCACGCAGGAGCCCGCGCGCACGGCGAGGTTCTTCGTGACCGCCGCGACCGCCGCGCCGGTGACGGCGGGGTTCGGAAACGGCCCGCCAAAAGCATGGAAATGACGCTCCGGGGTCCAGACTGCGCAGAATCCATGCTGATCAGCGAATTTCGCGCCCTCGATGAGCAGCTTGTATTTCTGTGGTCCGGGGCCGTCGTCATTGCCCCAATACATCAGGCTGAATTCCATCCGCTTGTCCGAGACGCGCACAGGCCCATGCGCGACCATCGCGCGATCCGCGTCGCCCTGCAGCACGACCTTGAAGCCGCGCGCCAGCGTCCAGAACAGCTCCAGCACCGAGATGTCGAAACTCAGCGAGGTCAGCGCGAGCCACACGCCCGGCGGGTCATGCGAGATGCGCTCATCCATGCCCGCGAAGAAATTGGCGACATTGCCATGCTCGACCATCACCCCCTTGGGCCGCCCGGTAGAACCGGATGTGTAGATCAGATAGGCCAGATGATCCGCAGTGACCTGCGTTTGCGGGTTGGTCGCCGGGGCCTCATCAAGCCGGATATCCGTGTCGATCTGCAGCATGGCGCAGTGATGCGCGGGCAGGGCATCGCGCAGGCTGTGCTCGGTCACGATCACGCCTGCGCCGGAATCACTCAGGAAATGCGCAAGCCGCTCTGGCGGGTAATCGGGATCCATCGGCACATAGGCCCCGCCTGCCTTGAGGATCCCCAGCGCGCCGACCAGAAGCGCAGGCCCACGCCGCACGCAAAGCGCCACCGGCATATCCGGGCCGATCCCCATGCTGATCAGCACATGCGCAAGCCTGTTCGCGCGGGCATTCAACTCCTCGTAGCTCAGCTCCCGCGTCTCGTGGCTGAGGGCGATGGCGTCGGGCGTGCGGGCGACCTGCGCTTCGAAGGCGTGATGGATGCACTGGCGCGCATAGGCGCGGGTCGTGTCGGGTGCAGCCTCAAGGGGCGCATCGAGCGCGGCGCGGATCTGCTGGGCGAAGTCCTCGGCCTCCCGGCTGGGGAAGGTCTCGGGGTCATGGCGTATCATGTCGGCGTCGAGATCGAAGACCAGAGAGCCCGCGACGGGCGCGCCTGCGTCACAAATCGTCACCGGCGGCGCAGCGACCGGGCCAAGCCGCGGATCGCGCGCGATGAGATCGCGCGCAAAGCCGGGCGCGCGTTCGGCGTGGCTCAGCTGGCGCTCCAGCGCCTCGGTCAGATCGCCCGCGTCAAGGTCGATCCGGAGCGGCACCCAGCCCGAGAGGATCTCTGGTGCTGCGGCCATGGCGGGGGTCACATAGCGCAGATCGAACTGCCGCTGCTGGATGCGCTCTGCGAGCGCCAGCGCGAAAGCTGCGATCCGCGCGGCGCGGCTCTGGTCGCGCGTGCCCAGTGGTTGCGCAGCGGTTGGTTGACCGAAGCGCCAGGGCGCGGGGGTGAACGCGTGCAGCGCCCGGCGCATCGCGGGCTCGCCCGCAACCACGTGCGCGAGCGCCTCTGCATGGCCGGGATCGGGCGCGGGCAGTCGCGCGCCAATCTCGACAAGTCCATTCGGCGCGACGGGCAGGCCCTGCTGGCAGATGAGCCCCATGCAGATCAGCGCCCCGGTCCCGCAGGCGACCGTGACCGTATCGGCATCGACCGCGAGGATCTCTCCCGGCGCGCCATCCCTGTCGGTGGCGAAAGCCGTGCTGACGCAGACGACGCGCGGGCCAAGGGCGAGTTTGGGCGTGGTCAGCGGGTTCCAATAGGGACCATGATCAAGCGTGCGCACCCGCCGCGCGAGCGTTTCGGCGGGCTGCGTGAGATCGAGAAACCCGGCATTTTCGGGCCGGTCGTCGCGGCGGTAGACCCTGCGCTGGCCGAGATCCTGCGCCACCCCGGCGGCGTCCTGCGCCAGTGCCGAGATGACCTCGCCGAAGCTCTCGCAAGCGGCGGCGAAACATTTGGCATTGAGCGTGAGCGCGGTCTCATCGGGGTCGATGTCGATGTTGCGGCGCACCAGCACCGGGCCTTCGTCAATCCCTGCCACCATGCGATGCCAGCTGATCCCGTGCTGTGCCTCGCCATTCAGAAGCGCCCAGACCGGCGCATTGAGCCCGGCATAGTGCGGCAGCGGCCCGTCATGGAAATTCACGGCCCCAAGCCGGGGCAGGGCGAGCATATCCGCGCCGAGCCGGTCGAGCCCGGCGATATTCAACAGCCAGTCGAAGCGCGCGTCGGCAAGCTGGGCGGCCAGATCCGGCCCCGGCGCAAGGACGGATATGCGCAGCCCCTCGGCCCATTGCGCGACCCGCGGATTGCGGGTTGCCACAGCCATGATGCGATGCCCGGCGCTGAGCAGTTGGGCGCCGCATTCGGCCAGCAGCGCCTCATCCCCAATCAGGACCGTGGACATCGGTTGCATCTCTCACCTCGCATCAGACGCCTGTCGCGTCTTTGGCATGTCACGCAGACGCGAGTTTCCCCGCGCCACGCCGCGCAAACTATGTGACACAAGATCGCGGAGAAAATATGGCGCGATGCGGTCGTCTTTGCGCTGCACCCTGCGCCGCAACTCCCAGATCAGCCCGCCTGTCAGATGCGCGAGCGTCGCCAATCCCAGATAGGCCGCCCCGCCACGTTTGCGGAAATAAAGCGCGCGCGAGTCGAACCAGTAGCCGGGCTTGCGTGTGAGCCCCGTGAGCCCGGTCGAGGCCCCCGTGATATGCACGGCCTGCGCATCGGGCAGATAGACCCCGTGAAAGCCTGCCTCATGGATGCGAAAGCAGAGGTCCGTTTCCTCGAAATAGAGGAAAAATCCCTCATCGAAGAGCCCGACCTGATCGAGCACGCGGCTGGGAAAGATCACACTCGCGCCCGCGCACCAGTCGATCCGCGTGATCGTCTGCGGTACCCCGAGCGGCACGATATGACGCGCGAGCATGCGGCTGATGAAGCGCGTATGCGCCGCACCCTCGAATTCCGACCAGATCGTCGGGAAGCGAAAGACCGAGACATGTTCCTCGCCCTCGGGCGAACGCAAGCGCCCGCCTGCAAAGCCGCAATCGGGATGGTCCAGCATATAGTCACGCATCCGCGTGATCGCGTCAGGGTCGGGGAAAGCATCGGAATTGAGCAGATAGACATAATCGGGTCGCCCGCCCCCCGGCAGCCCGGCGCGGATGCCGACATTGTTGCCCGCGCCGAACCCGCCATTGCGCCCGGACTGCAGCACCTGCACGCGCGGCCAGTCCGCCGTTTGCGATGACAGCATCTCGAAAGAGCCGTCCTGGCTGTCATTATCGACAATGGTGATCCCGCCCGCGACGCCCTCCATCGCGCGAAACGCGGCCTGCGCCGCGCGCAGGGTCATCTCTGCCGTGCGGTAATTCAGGATCACAGTCAGAACTGATGCGGTCATTCTGCAGCCTCTCTTGTCGCGGGGCGGTCGGCAATGATCTGGCGCAAACGGGCTGCCAGCACGCGGACATTCGGCTCGAGCACCATCGAATCGTGATTGCCCGGAACCTCGAAGACCTGCAGATGCGGCGCGAAGGGCGACCAGCCATTATCCGCCAGCACATATTCTTTCGCGCGGTTGACCCAGGCCCCGTTCGTCACGCGCCAATACTGGTCGAGGGGCGGGCGGAACAGCACCAGATTGCCCTGCCACGGCTGCACCTCATAGGCCGCAACCGCGCGGCGGAAGGCGGCTTCAATCGCAGCATTGTGGAAGGCGTCGTCGCTATCGGTCTTCGGCCCTTGCGCGAGGCTCTGCTGCCATTCGCGGCGCGCGCGCCACCAGTCGAGCGCATAGCCCGGCCCCCTGCGCCGGAATTCCGCGAGCTTGATCAACACCTTGTCGGGCGTCGAGAGGCGCGGGGTCACAGGCAGCGGCGTGTCGAGCATGGCCACAAGCTCGACTGTCTCGCCCGCGGCTTCCAACTGGCGCGCGATTTCATAGGCCGTGATCCCGCCGCCCGAGAAGCCGCCCAGCAGATAGGGCCCATGCGGCTGAACCTGCCGCATCTCGGCGATGTAATCAGCAGCAGCCTCTTCGATGCGGTCATGCGGTGCTTCGCCCCCGAACAACCCGCGCGCCTGCAACCCGTAGAAGGGCCGATCCCGTCCCAGGAGCATCGCCAGATGGCGCAGATTGAGCACATTTCCGAACATGCCCGCGACCAGAAAAAACGGCGTGCGCGGACCACCTTCGCCCTCATGCATCGCGACCAGATGCGTGAAGCGGCGGCGCGGGGCCGCACGCTCTGACCCGGCCCCGGCGTCGGGCACTTGCCCGGTCGCTTCGCTCAGCCGCGCGGCGCAGGCGGCGATGGTCGGGGCCTCGAAGAGAAGCGAAATCGGGAAGTCGACTCCGAAGGCTTTCTTGATCTGCGCAAAGAGCCGCACCGCGATCAGCGAATGCCCGCCCAGATCGAAGAAATCATCCTCGACCCCGATCTGTTCGACGCCCAGCAGATCGGACCAGAAGCCCGCCAGCATCCGCTCGATATCATTGCGCGGGGTGATGAAATCCGTGGCGAGATCAGGGCGCTCGAAACGCGTTTTCTGCCCATCGCGCAGGGCTGCGGCGTCAAGCTGCGCGCAAAGCGCCTCGGGCGCGATGGAGGAGACGATGAGCGGCGAGTTGCCTTGCGCCAATGCGCGTAAAAACGCCTCGGCCCCTTCGCGAACCGCAGCAAAAACTTCCTCCCACTCTCCCTGCACTTGGGTGCTCAGGGCGTTCACCTTCA